>NZ_BAAARK010000012.1:0-215747 GCF_039532155.1 Streptomyces lunalinharesii | reverse complement strand
TTGTTGCTGCCGCTCCTGATCTCGTCGTTGAGGGCCCGTGCCTGGTCCGATTCGCGCAGGACCTGGCGCAGCAGCGCCTCCTCGTCCTGGCCCACCTTGAGGTTGTACTCGACGCAGTTGTCCAGCGCCGCCAACTGGGTGGTGAGCGCGTCGACGCGCGCTTCGAGGACCGCGCGCACCGCGTCGTCGTCGGTGGCGGTGAAGCCGAACTGCAACGGAAGGACCGCACCGTCGGCCATCAGGTGTTCCTGGACCGCGTGGTGGGCGTTGAGGTCGCGGCGTTTGGGCCGCAGGTCCTCGGGCGCATCGCTGACGACCGCGCACAGTGAGCCGTGTTGGACCGTGCGGAGTTTCGCCGGAGGGTCCCCGACGCCACCGAGTTCGTCGACGCGTTGCGGATGGTCGGTGGAGACCACGGAGTAGACGTACACAGTCATGGCTCATTCCCTCCGGCGGCGCGCGGACCGCCGCGCCGGCCGTTCCCGTCTCGACGCCACGGGCTCCTTCTCCTCCTCGTCCTCCCCTTCCTCCTCCTCTTCGTCCTCCTCGTCCTCGTCGTCCTTGCCCCCCTTGATCGCGTCGCTGACCGCTTCGGCGGCACCGGACAGGGCGCCCTTCACCTTGCCCTGCGCGCCGCCTTCGGTCACCTCACCGACGATGTCCGTCAGTTGCGCGGGCGCCTTGTCGCCGGACTCCAGGTCGAGCCGGTTGCACGCCTCGGCGAAGCGCAGGTAGGTGTCGACGCTGGCGACGACGATGCGCGCGTCCACCTTGACCAGCTCGATGCCGACCAACGACACGCGCGCGAAGACGTCGATGACCAGGCCGCGGTCGAGGATCAGGTCGAGAACGTCGTAGAGGTTGCCCGAGCCACCGCCGTTGTTCCTGGCCAGTGCTCCTTCACCCTGCGGCACCACAGTCACGGTGCCTCCTCTCGGCTGCCCGTCCGGCTCACGGGCGGCTCTGTCGTTCGTGACGCCCTCCGTGCCGCGTCCGGCCGACCACGACTAGCGGCTCTTGTCGATCTGACCGCGGGTGTACCGGCGGATGCGCTCGTAGGCGACGAGTTCGCCCTCCTCGTCCAGCTTGACTCGGTAGCTCGCCATCACACTGGTCGTCGGAGGGACGCGTTCGAGTTCCAGGACTTCCACGTCCGCCTGCCAGCCATCCGAGGTGGGAGTGACCGCGGAGACGGATTCCGGGGCCCGACCCAGCAGCTCCTGGAGTTGCTCGGCCGCGTAGTGCATGGCCCGCCGGGCCGTGACACGGTGCTTCTCTCCCGTGCCGGAACCCTTCGCGGCGCGGCGCGCTTCGCGAGATCCGTCCGCCGCCTCCGCACGACGCCGGGGCGTGCGCCGGGCCTTTTGCGGCTGGTCCTCTTCGCCTGCGGCCATTGCTCTCTCCGACATCGGAGACTTCGTGCGTTCAGCGCCGCGCGCGCACGGCGCCCCTCCATGGTATCCACCTGCGTTCCGCGGACGACGGTGCTGGTTGCCGCCGGGAAGCGTCCGGGCCGCCGTGGGCCAGGCCCCCGCGTCCTCCGCACACCGGATTCGAAAGCCGGTGATGCGAGAGCACTGTGCGCGCAGGTGCCGTCACCATGAGCGCCCGCCGTGGGAACGACGGCATCACGCCGCCTCGTCGTCCTCCTCGCCTTCCTCGTCCTCCTCGTCGTCGCCGGCGAACTGCTCTTCGTCTCCTTCGTCCTCCTCGTCCTCGTCTTCGTAGTCGCCTTCCGCCTCGTCCTCCTCCAGCCCTTCTTCATGGCTGAGGACCACTTCCCCGTCGCGGATCTCGCCGCGCCAGCCCTCCGGCTCCTCTTCGGCGAGGCTCGCGTAGCGTTGGAAGTGCTTGAGGTCCAGGCGCAGCCGGCGTCCCTGCGCTCGCCACAGGTTTCCGGTCTTCTCGAAGAACCCCATGGGGTAGTACTCGACGACGAGCACGACCCGCGTGAGGTCGGACGTGACCTCGTGGAAGCTCACCATTCCCCGGGTCGAGCCCTTGGCGCCCTCGGAGGTCCAGATGATGCGCTCGTCCGGCACCTGTTCCAGCACGGTGGCCTTCCAGGTTCGGGTCGAAGGGCCGACCTTGGCCTTCCAGTGCGTGGTCACCTCGTCGCTCGTGGAGACGTCACGCACGCCCTTGGTGAAGCTGCTGAACTTCTCGAACTCGGTCCAGTGGTTGTAGACGGTGCGTACCGGCAGCCCGACGTCGATGACCTCGACGATGTTGGTGACCTTCCGGTCCCCCGAAGAGCGTTTGCCCCCGCCGAAGGATTCCTTGACCTTCTCCAGCACGTTGCCGCCAAGGCCCTTCACCACACCACCGAGCACCTTCTTCACGGGCGAACCGCCACCGAGGAGGGCGGCCCCCACTCCTGCGAGCGAGCCTCCGTTGTCGGCGACGTCGGAGAGTTGGTCCGTGACGTCGGTCAGCTTGTCCCCGGCCCGTTCGGCGAGGTTTCCCGCCCAGGCCGTCACGAAGTCACCGAGTTCGTCGCGCAACCGATCGAGTTCCGCCCTCGTCTCATCCTGTGCGACCTTGGCCATGATCGGCTACCTCCGGCGTCCCTGACTCGACGGTGCTCTTCCGGTGCCCTTCCGGGAAGAAGTCGATGCGGTCTGCCTCTTCGCCGTTGACTTCTTGGCGGGAGCCTTCTTCGCCGTGGACTTCTTGGCAGGGGCCTTCCTGGCGGGGGCCTTCTTCGCCGCGGACTTCTTGGCCGTCGGCTTCTTGGCGGGAGCCTTCTTCGCCGCGGTCTTCTTGGCGGGAGCCTTCTTCGCGGTGGGCTTCTTGGCAGGGGCCTTCTTGGCCGCTGGCTTCTTGGCGGCGGTCTTCGGCTCTTCACGGGCGGAGGAACTCCGGGGCGTCGGGCGGGACTTGCCGCTGCCGCTGCCGCTCCGACTCGCTTTCCGCCGCTCCGCGCCCGGCGCCCGCCTTCCCGCACCCGATTCCCGTTTCCGCGTGCTCGACGTGCGTTCTTCCGTCTTCGTCCTCGCCGTACCGCGGGACCTGCGCCGTTGAGCCCGCTCCCGCTTCCGCTCCGCCGCTCCTTCTTCCTCCTCTTCCTCCTCCCCTTCCTCGCCCTCTTCTTCCTCTTCCTCGTCCTCGCCCTCTCCCACTTCCTCTTCTTCGTCCTCTTCTTCGCCCTCGTCGTACGCGGAATCCTCTTCGGAGGACTCCTCGCCTTCAGTGAGCTCCAGCGTGCGGTCGTGCAGCGCGTCCGCGAGCGTCGCGATGCCGCGGGTCGCCGCCGCCGAGACGGCACGACGTCCGGCATCCACGACCTCTCCGCGCAACTGCTCGCCGAGTTCGGCAACTTGGGGAATCTCGCCGAGCTGACGGGCGCCCTCAGTCAGCAGGCGCCTCGGATCGAGCCCAAGTTCACGCCCCGCCAAGGTGGACATCAAACTCAGTGCGAGGCGGCCCTTCTTGGTACGGCCGAGCACGTAGCCGCCGGCCAACGCAGCAGCCACGAGAACCTTGGTCCCACTGTCCATGCGTACGTCACCTTCTCTGGGCGTGCAGCCCGGCGCCGCGGCAGACTGCCCCCGTGGCACGTTCCGGCGCCATACCTCCAGGGTGACCCTCCTGACGGCCTTCGCATCCCGACGGGCCGGCTGCCCCTCCGGCCTGCGTCGAAGAACCGTCTGCCACCGGGCCGGCACGTTGTGCGCACGAGGCGTTCGGGAATGACCGGTGGCCCTGCGGGTCGTGTGCCCGATGTCCCACGCACGCGCACCCGTTGCACGACGTGCGGCGGGAGGGCTCACCGCAGGACACTACTGGGAGAGCCTGTGCTCACGTCCGAGAGGAGTCATCGTGGAACCTCCTCCCGCCTCGCGCGTCGACCTCCGAGCGGATTCCGGCGTTGCGGCCGTTGTCGCACGGGGCATACCGGCCCCGGAGGGTGACCGCCCGGTGACGGCAGTAGGCTCCGTCGCCCTCGTGGACAACGGGCCGCAGTGGGTGACCCCGCGCGGCTCCGGGAAGACACGAGAGCGCTTCCACGCGCTGCGGCGCCGCCCACGCCGCGGGCGATGGGCGGCAACGGGAGAACGACATGAGTGACACCGACCGGAAAGCGGCCGACTCCATCGACGCCGCCGGCACGCCGGAAGGCCAATGGGCGTCCTGGTACGGCCCGAGGCACCTGCCGCCGGTCCCGCCACCCGACGAGCCGGTCGTGGTCGTCGCCGCCCACCCCGACGACGAAGTGCTGGGCTTTGGCGGCAGTCTGGCCCTGCTGGCCTCCGGCGGCGCCGAAGTGCACATCGTGTCGGTCACGGACGGGGAGGGGTCCCACCCTCGCGGCACAGCGGTCACCGCGGACCGACTGGCCCGGATGCGTCATCGCGAACTCCTGGACGCACTGGCGAAGTTGGGGTTGCCCGACGTGCGTGTGGAGCGACTGGGGATCCCGGACACCCAGGTGGACCGCCATCAACGCGCGGTGGCCCGGGCCATCGCCGGATTGCTGCGCGAGGTCGGGGCCGCGCGGTGTGTGGCGCCATGGGTCGGAGATCTCCACGGTGACCACCAAGCCGCAGGTCGGGCCGCGAGGGATGCCTGCCGCGCCACGGGAGTGCCCCTGTGGATGTATCCGGTGTGGATGTGGCACTGGGCGCGGCCGGAGGACCCACGCGTGCCGTGGGGCCTGGCTGCGCACCTCCCGCTGCCGCCGGAGGCGAGCGCCCTGAAGTCCCTCGCCATCGCGCAGTTCGTCAGCCAGATCCGTCCCTCGGGGGACGGTGCGGAGAACACCGCGATCCTGCCGCCGGAGGAAGTGGCCCACCACATCAGGTCGTTCGAGGTGGTGTTCCGGTGACCACGCCGTCCGCCTGCTGCTTGTCCAGCTCCGACAAGTACGCGTCGGCTTCGTCGAGGTCGTCGACCGCGAAGTCCTGCAAGTCCCGGGTCACAGGTAGAGCGCGCGGTTGATCGGGACGCCCTGGTCCTGGCAGCCGCGCTCGTAGTGGTCGATGAACCAGAAGACGTCCATCACCTCGGTCACCCCGTCCTCGTCGTCGAGGAACTCCACGGGCCCGTTCAGCCAGAAGACGGTCTTCATGCCCTCGTCGGAGACCAGGGTGTGGGTGCGGCCCGGGCTCTCCCGGACGAAGTCACCCGGTCGGCCGACCCAGTCGTACTCCAGGTAGCGCCAGCTGCCTTCGAGCACGTAGCCGGAGACGGGGCCGCGGTGGCGGTGGCGGCCCAGCGATCCGCCGGACTGCACCCACAGGACGTTCGCGGCGGAGTTGCTGCGGATGTCGAACGTCAGATGCTTGATCATCACCTGCGGGGCGAAGGGGAGCCACGGTGAGTCCGCCTCCGCGATGTGGCCCTCGGGCAGCGCGTACTGGTCCCGGCGCCGGTCGATCCTCGCTTCGATCGCGGCCGGGCCGTCCACCCCCGGGGTGGAGTTGGTCGTCATGGCTGAGGTCCTTCCTGCCGGTGCTGGGGCGGACTCGCACGCACACCCATGTTCGACTCTCCCGGCCCGGGCGCAACAGTGGTTTCCCGGACGGTCGGTCGCGGCCGGGGCCGTTCCCAGGTCGGACCGCCCGCCGCCCGCCAGTGCACCCGACCGGCGGTGACGGGCGGAGTAGCACGGCGCGGGTCGGGCAAGAATCGGTCGATACTCGACCCGACGAGAGGTCCCGGTATGACGATCAGCCACCGCTCCATCGGCACCGGCGAGCACAAGGTGCTCGTCCTCCACGACTGGTTCGGCACCAGCGCCTCCTGGAACCCGCTCCTCGACCACCTCGAACCGAGCGAGTTCGGCTACGCCTTCCTCGACTACCGCGGGTACGGCGACCGGCAGGACGTGGCGGGGCAGTTCACGCTCGCCGAGATCGCCGGGGACGCCCTCGCCCTCGCCGACGAACTGGGCTGGGACACCTTCTCCCTGGTCGGGCACTCGATGGGCGGCAAGGCGGCGCAGCGGGTCCTCGTCGAGGCGCCGCGCCGGGTGCGCAAGCTGGTCGGGGTGGCGCCGGTCCAGGCGAGCCCCTACCCGCTGGAGGGGGACGCCTACGACCTCTTCCACGGCGCGCCGCAGAACCCCGCCAACCGGCGGGCGATCCTCGACCTGATCACCGGGAACCGGGCCTGCGACCGGTGGCTGGACGCCATGACCGGCCGCTCGGTCGCCGGTTCCCGGCCCGAGGCCGTCGCCGCCTACCTGACCGACTGGACCACCCAGGACTTCGCGGCCAAGGTCGCCGGCAGCACCCTTCCGGTGAAGGTCTTCGTCGGCGAGCACGACCTCGCCATCACCGCCGAGGCGATGCGCACCACCTGGCTGACCGACTACCCGCAGGCCGAGCTGGAGGTCCTCGCCAACTCGGGCCACTACCCGATGTACGAACTGCCCGTCGCCTTCGCCACCTCCCTGGAGGCGTTCCTGCGCGCCTGACCGCCCGCGCCGGTGTCGTCAGGGCCACCGCCGGGTACCGAGCACGACATCCGGCGCAGCTGACCGACCGACAGCCCGTGGCATGTCGATCGGCGCACCGCCCGGGCGGCGCCGGCGTGCGCCCGCGCCACCCGGGCCGGCTGCTCCACACCGGCTTGCCGGCGGTCGAGAAGCGACTGCCCGGTGCAGGGGAGGAAGGCATGACGACAACGGTCCTGGACGCGGTCGTCCAACTGCTGCGCGACACCGGCATGACGACCGTGTTCGGCAATCCGGGCTCCACCGAACTGCGCATGTTCCGCAACTGGCCCGAGGACTTCGCCTACGTCCTCGGGTTGCAGGAGTCCGCGGCCGTCGCCATGGCCGCGGGCCACGCCCTGGGAACGGGGCGCGCGGCGTTCGTCTGCCTGCACTCCGCGGGCGGGGTCGGTCACGCGCTGGGCGCCGTCTTCAACGCGTACCGCGACCGGGTGCCGTTGGTGATCGTCGCCGGTCAGCAGGCCCGCTCGCTGCTCCAGCTGCGTCCGTTCCTCGGCGCCGACGCACCGGATCAGTTCCCGCGCCCGTACGTGAAGTCCGCCCGTCAGCCGGAGCGCGCCGCCGACGTGCCGGCCGTCCTCGCCGAGGCGCACCGCATCGCGATGACGCCTCCGCGCGGGCCGGTGTTCGTGTCCGTCCCGGAGGACGACTGGGACCGGGCGGCCGAACCGGTCGAGCCGCGGGCGGTGCACGGCGGGTTCACCGCGGCCCCGGACGCGCTCGCCGCGCTCGGTGCCCGCCTCGACGCCGGTAGGCGGCCCGCGCTGGTGATCGGCCCCGGTGTGGACGACGAAGGCGCGCTCCCCGAGGCCGTCGCGCTGGCCGAGCGGATCCGCGCGGCCGTCTGGATCAGCCCGCTGTCCGGCCGCTCCGGATTCCCCGAGTCCCACCCGCTCTTCCAGGGTTTCCTGCCGCCGGTCGCCGGCCCGTTGGCCGCCCGCCTGGAGCCATACGACGTGGTGGTCGCGCTCGGGGCGCCCCTGTTCACGTACCACGTGGCGGACGACGGCCCTCCGTTGGCGCCGGGCACCGCGCTCTTCCACCTGGACTGCGATCCGGCCCAGGCGGCGTGGCTGCCCACGGGCACGAGCCTGGTCACCACGCTGCGCCCCGCCCTCACCCAACTCACCGCGCTGGTCGCCCGCTCGGACCGCGAACCGCCACCCGTGCGGAGGCAGCCGGCACCGGCGAGCGCGGGCGACGTCCTCACGCCCGACTGGGTCCTGGACCAGTTGCGCCGGCGCCTGCCCCGCGACCGGGTGCTCGTCGAGGAGACGCCCAGCCACCGGGACGTGCTGCACGCGCGCGTCCCGGTCAACCTGGCGGGCGGGTTCCTCACCACGGGCAGCGGTGCGCTCGGCTGGGGCCTGCCGCTGGCCGTCGGCCGCGCGCTCGCCGACCGGCAGCGGGTGGTGTGCGTCGTGGGCGACGGTTCGGCGTTGTACTCGGTGCAGGCACTGTGGACGGCGGCCCGGCACCGGGCCCCCGTCACCTTCGTCGTGCTCGACAACGGCGGCTACCAAGCGGTGCGCGCGCTCGGCCGCCGGCTCGGCATCGCGCCGGTGCCCGGCACGGACCTCGGCGACATCGACTTCACCGGCCTCGCCACGTCGTTCGGCTGTCCGGCGGAGTCCGCCGACCACCCCCGCGACCTGGGCTCGGCCCTCGACCGCGCGATCACGTCGCTCGGCGACGACGACGGCCCGCGCCTGCTCCACCTACGCGTCAGCGACGCCGAGGGCCCGCTCTACGGGCCGTGACGCGGGTGATGCGGGTGACGCGGGGTTCCCGTCGGGCTCAGCGCCGTTCCAGCAGGCCGAAGCCCAACGAGACCTGATCGCCGTCGACCTTGTCCGCCGAGACCTCCATCGTCTTGCTCTGCTGGCCGAAAACGGCGGTGCAGCGCACCATCGCGCCCTGCTTGGCGGGCAGCCCGCTCGGGCAGTGCACCGCATCGGGGTCCGCTCCCCGGTAGGGGAAGTCCTTCGCCGCGTGCTCCTCCACGTCCGCCTGCGGCACCGTCGCCCCCGCTCCGCTGGCCGTGGCGACCGAACCGTGACCGGTCATGTTCACCACGGTCACCACACCCGCCGCCAGTACGACGACGGCGCCCAGGGCAATGATGATGCGCTTCATGCTCAACTCCTCGTGATCGTCCCGGGCCCCCACGGCAACCGGTGTCCTCGGTGGCTCCTCGGTACGGCGCCCACGCTCTCCTGATCTCCTAGCGCGCCGCTAACACCCCACTAACACCGGCACCGCACGCCGATGAGTTCCGACCGGACCGCGAGTCCTTCCTCATGAGCGTCGCGCGACGCGGTACAACGCTGCCCGGCACGAGTCACCACGGAGGACACCATGACGCGCACACCGAACGACCCGAACGGCCCGAACGCCCCGACCGGCGCCGTGCCCGGCCGCCCGCCCGTGGTCGACCCGGCCACCTGGCAGACGGCCCGTGACGCGCTGCTGGTCCGCGAGAAGGCCCACACCCGGGAGGGCGACGCCCTCGCCGCGGCCCGCCGCCGGCTGCCGATGGTGGAGTTCGACGGGACCGTCGAGGTCGTCGGGAAGGACGGCCCGGTGCCGTTCCTGGACCTGTTCCAGGGCCGCGACGAGCTCGTGGTCTACAAGCACATGTGGCACGACGGCGCGCCGCACCAGGGACAGTGCGAAGGCTGCACCACCGCCGCCTGGCACCTGAAGGACGCCGTCTACCTCAACGCCCGCGGCGTCTCGTCGGCCATCCTGACCACCGGCCGGTGGGACGAGGTGGCTTCCTTCGTCGACTTCATGGGGTACGCCCAGCCCTGGTACTCGGTGCGCGACGTGGACGGGCCGGCCGGCGGCCCCATGGGGTACCTCACCTGCTACCTGCGCGACGGCGACCGCACGTTCCTCACCTACTCCACGACGGGCCGCGGCATCGAGCCCGTCGCCGCCTTCTTCACCCTGCTCGACATGACGCCCTACGGACGCGGCGAGGCGTGGCAGGACAGTCCCGAAGGCTGGCCCGAGGGGCACGCCCCGTGCTGGTACTGGCGCTCGGACGCGGACGGCAACGCGACCTGGGGCCCGACCAGTCGCCCCGCGCCGCAGTGGACCCGCCCCGGCGCGACCCCGGTGACAACCCTCGGGCGGCACGACCACGACCACTGACCCGCCTCGATGTCGACGGCCCGGATCCGTGACCGTCCGCGGTGGACCGTTCAGTGGGTCCGGGCCAGCAGTTCCAGCGCGTTCCGAGCACCGTCGTCCCCCGTGGCGGCGGTGACGAGGACCACGGACTGCTGCGGCGAGTGCGGCGGCACCAGTGAGTGCTGGGTGACGGCGAGCGGGCCCACCAGCGGATGGTGCAGCTCGTGGCCGTCGCCCTCGCACGGCCGCACCCGGTGGTCGCCCCACAACGCCGCGAACTCCGGGCTCTTCATGGAGAGTTCGCCGATCAGCCCGGCCAGCAGCGTGTCCTCGGGGTGCCGGCCGGCGACCAGGCGCAGATGGCCCACCACGGCACGTGCCTTGCGCGGCCAGTCGGCGTACAGCTCGCGGGTGTGCGGGTCGAGGAAGAGCATCCGGGTCAGGTTCGGCCGGTCCGCGGCCCGTTCCGGCGCGGTGCGGTCGGTGTGCCCGGCCAACAGGGCGTGCCCCGGGCCGTTCCAGGCCAGGACGTCGGTCCGCCGGCCGAGGACCAGGGCGGGCACGTCCCGCAGGGAGTCGATCAGCTCGCGGTTCAGCGGGTGGAGCCGCTCGGGGGCCGGCCGACAGGCCGCACGGGGGCGACGGCCGGCCAACTCCCGCAGGTGGGACCGCTCGTGCGGATCGAGGTGCAGTGCCCCGGCCAGCGCGTTGAGCACGTCGTCGGAGGCGTTGACCGCGTGTCCCTGTTCCAGGCGCGTGTAGTACGACGGGCTCACCCCGGCCAGGTGCGCGATCTCCTCCCGCCGCAGTCCGCTCACCCGCCGGCGTTCGGGAAACGCGGGCAGGCCCACGTCCTCGGGACGCAGACGCGAACGTCGCGCCCGCAGGAACTCGCCCAGTTGGCCGGTGACACCCATGCGGCCAGTATCGCCCGCCGCCGGCCCCGTTGCCTGTCCCCGTCCGGGATAGGCACGGCCGGGGACACGCACGGCCGGGATGCCCATGGTGGGGGCTGGCTCCCCCCGGCCGGGGGCCGCACGCTGGGCACCTCACCAGCGAGCACTTGGAGCACTGATGCACGACCTCGTCCTCGGTGACGTCACCGTCACCCGCGTCACGGAGTACGTCGGCCCGGTCGGAATGACGCCGGAGACCTTCTTCCCCGAAAGCCCCGACGGGGCCTGGCAGCGCCATGCCCCGTGGCTGGCGCCCGACTTCCTCGATCCGCGGACCGGCCTGTGCCGTTCCGCCGTGCAGACCTGGTTGCTGCGCAGCGAGGGCCGCACGATCCTCGTCGACACCGGCGTCGGCAACCACAAGGAGCGGCCCCACTCGCCGGTGTGGAACCACCTGAACACCGACTTCCTCGCCAACCTCGCCCGGGCCGGCGTCCAGCCGGAAGACGTCGACGTGGTGGTCAACACCCATCTGCACGTCGACCACGTCGGCTGGAACACCCGCCTCGACGGGCGGGAGTGGGTACCCACGTTCCCGAACGCCACCTACCTCATATCGCGGGCCGACTTCGACTTCTGGGACCCCGCCGGCGGCCACCGCCCCAAACTCGGCCGCGGCAACCAGAACGTGTTCGAGGACAGCGTCGCCCCCGTGCACCGGGCCGGCCGCACGGTGTTGTGGGAGGACGGCTACCGCATCGACGCGCACCTGACGTTGGAGCCGGCCCCCGGCCACACCCCCGGCTCCGCGGTCCTGGCCCTGGAATCCGGCACCGACCGGGCCCTGTTCATCGGCGACCTGCTGCACACGCCGCTGCAGTTCGTCGAGCCCGACACCAACAGCTGCTTCTGCGAGGACCCGGAGCTGGCCAGGGCCACCCGGCGGCGCCTGCTCGGCCGGGCCGCCGACACCAACGCCCTGGTCCTGCCGGCGCACCTCGGTGGGCACGGCGGCGCCGAAGTCGTCCGCGACGGCGACCGGTTCGCGCTCAAGAGCTGGGCCCCGTTCTCCCGCGTCTGAGCCGCCCCCGCCCGCGGTGCCGCACACGGACGCCACCGCGCCCCACGACAGGAGAACAAGTCGATGTCCCACCCGCTCGTCCGCACCTCCGAAGGCCCCGTCCGCGGCCTCGCCGGTGCCGCCGCCCACGCCTTCCTCGGCATCCCGTACGCCGCACCCCCGACGGGCGCCGCCCGCTTCGCCGCGCCCGCGCCCCACCCGCCGTGGCGCGACGTCCGGGACGCGACCCGGCCCGGACCGACCGCGCCCCAGCCACGACGGGACGGCTTCGGCGCACTGGACATGACGCCGTACTTCGGTCCCGGCTGGATACCCGGCGCCGACCACCTGACGCTGAACGTCTGGGCGCCTCCCCGCGCCCACCGCAGTCCCGTCATGGTCTTCGTGCACGGCGGCGGCTTCCTGGCCGGCTCCACCCGAGCCGCGCTCTACGACGGCACCGCCTTCGCCCGCGACGGGGTGGTGCTGGTGACGGTCAACTACCGCCTGGGCGCCACGGGTTTCCTGGACCTGCCCGGCGCCCCGGCCAACCGCGGGCTGCTCGACGTGGTGGCCGCGCTGCGCTGGGTCCGGCGCAGCATCGAGGCGTTCGGCGGCGATCCCGGCAACGTCACCCTCTTCGGCCAGTCGGCGGGCGCGACGCTCATCGGCGGCATCCTGGCCACCCCCGACGCGACGGGCCTCTTCCAGCGCGCCATCGTCCAGAGCGGCAACGGACTGGGCGCGTTCTCACCCGAGCAGGCGGCCCGCGTGACCCGCGCGGCGGCCACCGCCCTCGGCGTCGAGCCGACCGCCGCGGCGTTCGCCGACGTCCCCGACGATCGGCTCCTCGCCCTCCTGCCCCGCCTCACCGGCCTGGACCTGCGGACCGCCACCCGGTCCGATCCGCTCCTCGGGCTCAGCCCGTACGGCCTGGTGCTGGACCGTCAGCCGGCCGACGCGGTGGCCTCGGGCGCCGGCGCCGACGTGCCCCTGCTCAGCGGCACCACCACCGAGGAAGGCAACCTCTACCTCGCGCCGCAGGGCGACCTGGCCGCCTCGACGACCGCGGACGCGCACGCCCTCGCCGCCCGGATCCACCCCGACCCGGCCGCGCTCGTGGCGGAGTACCGCGCCAGGTACCCGGGGGCGCACCCGGGCCGCCTGCGCTCGGCCCTCCTGGGCGACGCGCTGTTCCGCACCGGCAGCCGCCGCCTTGCCGAGGCCCACGCGTCCCACCGCGCCGCCGCCACCCACACCTACGCGTTCGCCTGGCGCTCAGCTGCCCTCGACGGGCAACTCGGCGCGGCCCACACCACCGAACTCCCCTTCGTCTTCGACAGGTTGGACCTCCCCGCCCTGCGCGGCCCGCACGGCCTGCTCGGCCCCACCCCGCCACCGGCCCGCCTGGCGGCCCGCATGCACGGCGCCTGGGTCTCCTTCGCCCACACCGGCGACCCCGGCTGGGCCCGGTCCGAAACCCACCGCTTCGCCGGGGACGAGTGACCGGCCCGGCGGGTTCCGGCTCCAGCGGGTGCACGAGGGCCAGGTGATCCGCCGGGCACCGTGCTTGCGGGGCGCCCGGCTCCCGGGAGTGGTTCGCGGCTCCGGGAGGACCTGCGCCGCCGGTCGTCCGGGGGCGGGTGTCAGACGGCGGTCCGGGGCCGGGCCGGGCTGAGGTGGTGCACGGCGGTCTGTTCGGCGTGCGGGTCGAGCAGGCCCCTCAGTTCCTCGGCGGCGGCCGTGAGGAGGTCGCCGTCGCGGGTCGCCTGGAGGGTTTCGAGGATGAAGGCGACGCGGGTGGAGTCCTCGGTGACGCGGGTGCGGTGGGCGTCGCGATGGTTCCAGTGGCGGGTCAGGACGCCGGTGGTGTCGGCGTAGATGATCTCGCCGGGCTTGGGGACCTCGACGGTGTCGGGTTCGCCGAGCGGGGTGAAGGACTCGGTGCCGTCGGCGTGACGGATGTCGACGAGGTCGCCGGTGACGTGGTCGAGGTCGAAGGCTCCGGCGGGCAGGCCGTGGCGGACCGAGACGCAGTTGTAGGAGTCGACGGCCGGGTTGATGCGCGGCAGGCCGCCCTTCTTCGCCAGGCGGCGGCCGAGGGCGTCGACGCTGGGGCGGGTGCGGCGGGGGTTGGTGCCGAAGGAGCGGTAGGCGGCGTGCCAGGACTCGATGCGGGGATCGGTCTCGTCGGCCGGCTGCCAGGCACCGTCCGCGAGTTGCCGCTCCAGTTCTTCGAGGGCGGTGGCGGTGTGCGGCCAGGGTGCGTTGCCGCGCAGGCCGGTGGCGGTGATCAGGGCTATCCGGGCGTCGGGGAAGGCGTCGGCGACGGCGGCGCTGAGACGGAAGTCGGTCATGCGGCGGGTCCTGTTCGTGCGTGGGAGAGCGGGTGGGTGACTGGGTTTCCGGGGTGGGTTGGCGCCGCGGCTCAGGTGAGGGCGAGGAGGCTGACGGCGACGGCCGCGGCGCCCAGGCCGACGAGTTGGTTGCGGTGGATGCGTTCGGCGAGGACGCCGCGGGCCAGCAGGACGGTGCCGGCCGGGTACAGGGCGATGATCACCGCGACGACCGTGAGGTCACCGCTGCGGGCGGCGAGCAGGAACAGCAGGTTCGCCAGCGAGTCCAGCACGCCCGCGGTCGCCGATATCGCGTAGGCCGGCCGCTCCGAGCCCAGTCGGCGGTACATCGCAGCGGCCGCGACCAGGGTGACCGTAGAGGAGACCGCCCGCCCGACGATCAGCGGTGCCACGCCGCTGTCGGCGGGTGCCTGGTGCAGGAAGACGAGTTGCAGGGCGATGGCCGCCCCCGCGCCCAGGGCCAGCAACAGCGCCGTCCGGGACGGGCGCAGTGCGCCTGCGCCGTGGCCGGCGCTGACCAGGACCACCGCCACCAGCGCGAGCGGCAGACCCACGAGGCCGGCCAGTCCCAGGTGCTCGCCCTGGAGCAGCCCGACCGTGACCGGCAGGGTCGCGGACACCAGCGCGGTGACGGGCGAGAGCACGTTCATCGGGCCGATCGCGAGGGTCTTGTAGAGCAGGACGAACGCCACCGCGGAGGCGACGCCGGACGCGACGCCCCACCCGATGCTGGCGCCGGTGAACGTGGCGCCCAGGATCGGCCAGAGCACCAGCTCGACGGCGAGGCTGGCCGGAGCGGCGATGAGCACGGTGCGCAGTACGTGCGCCTTGCGGGCGCCGAGGCCACCAAGGAAATCGGCGCATCCGTAGGCGAGAGAGCTGCCCAGGGCCAGCAGCAGAGCGATCACGGCACTTCCCTACTTTCACAATGGAACGACTCGACCGTACAATGAAACGACCGACCGTTGTCAACCAAACGACCGGACGGTCTATTCCAGTGCCCCACTCCGTCAGGACGGTGATCACGTGCCCGAAGCAGAGGAAGCCCTGCGCACGCTCGCGCACAACGTCAGAGCCGCCCGCACCCGCGCGGGCCTGTCGCTGGACGAACTGGGCCGCCGCGCCAAGGTCAGCAAGGGCGCCCTGGTCGGGCTGGAGAAGGCACAGGGCAACCCGAACTTCGCGACCCTGATCCGCCTCGCCGACACCCTCGGCGTCTCGGTGTCCGCCCTGCTGGAAGGATCCGCCGAAGGCCGCGTCCGCGTGGTGTCCGCCGACGCCCTCATGCCCCTGTGGGCCGGGGAGCGGGGCAGCCAGGCCCGACTCATGCTGACCACCTCGGGACCGGCCCCGGTCGAGATCTGGCGCTGGGCGCTGGAGCCGGGCGAGGAGTACCCCAGCCATCCGCACCAGGCCGGCGTCGTCGAAACCGTCAGCGTCACCGCCGGCCGGATGACCCTCACCGTCGACGGCACCGAGCACCCGGTCGAAGCCGGGCAGACCGCCACCTTCGACGGCGACGCGCCCCACACCTACCGCGGCGCGGGCGCCGAGACCTGCCACCTGGTCATGACCGTGCACATCCCGCCGGCCCCGGGCGCCACTGCCTGACCGTCGCCGGCCGGGAGTTCCCGATTGCCGGCGACCGGGCCCGGCGGCAAACGCAACGCGTCCGCCGCAACGGACATGCGGGGCAGCGATGGCGACGGCCACGACTCCCCTTGCCGCGGCGAGCGGGCCCGGCGCGGGCTGCGAGCGCCGCGGTCGGCCCTATGCGGCACAATCGCGGTCGTCGCCCAGGAACCGTCCGCCGCACAGCACCGCGCACGCCCCGGCGGTCAGCAACCCGCCGGCCAGGAAGGTGTTCCGGACGTCGGCCAGCGCCAGGATCAGTCCGCCGAGCGCGGCGCCGGCGGCGATCCCGACGTTGTAGCAACCGGAGTTGGCCGCGAGTGCGAGGTCCGTGCGGCCGGGTGCGCACTGCAGCATCTCGTGCTGGGTCGCCATGAACACCGGCCCGAGCGCACCGCCCATGAGCGCCAGGAACGCCACCGCCGCCACCGGATGGGGGCCGGCCGCGTACAGGCCGAGCATGCCCGCGGCCTGGGTGGCTACGGCGCCCGTCAGCGCGGCGCGCGGAAAGCGGTCCAACAGTGCCCCGGTGATGCCCACCCCGACCAGGCAGGCCACGCCGAACGCCACGAACAGCACGCCCACGGTGCTCGGCGCGAATCCACTCACCTCGTCGAGGAACTCCACGAGGTAGGTGTAGCCGGTGAACGCCCCGGTGGCGGAGAGCGTTCCGGTGGCCAGCACGGTCTTGAACCGGCGGGTGTCGGGGCGGGTCCCGTAGGCCGCGGGTGCCGCGTCCGCGGGCGCGGTCGGCAGCAGCGCGGCGATCGTCACCAGGGACAGCAGCCCCAGGACCGCCAGCGCGGCGACGGGCACCTGCCAGGTGCTGCGCTGCCCCAGCCAGGTGCCGACGGGCACCCCGAGCACGAGGGCGAGCGAACCGGCGACGGACAGCGCCCCGACCACGCGCCCACGGACGGCAGGCGCGAACAGGCCCACCGCGACCGGGCCCATCACGGCCCAGAACAACGCCTGGGCGAGCGCGGTCAGCAGCCGCGCCACGAGCAGCAGACCGTACGAGGTCGCCAGCGCCCCGGCCAGACTGGACACGACGAGCACGGCCAGCAGGCCCGTGAGCACATGGCGTCGGGGTGCGGCCCGCGTGACGTGCGCGAGCGGCACGGACGCGACCGCGACGGTCACCGCGTAGCCGGTGACCAGCAGGCCGACCGCTGACAGCGACACCCCGAGGCTGCCGGAGATGAGCTCCAGGAGGCCGACCGGCAGGTTCTCCGCGGTGTTGAAGGTGAAGGCGGCCAGCATCAGGGCCACGAGCACCGCCGGCCCGCGCCACCGGGCCGGGCGTCCCGTGTTGGCGCCGCCCGCCCCCGCCTGGGCCCGTCGCGCTCGCTCGGTGGCACCTTCCATACCGCTACTTCACCGGCCCCGCGGGGCCGGTCGCAACCGAAATTCGGCGTCCTGGCCCTTGCCTGTGCGCCTGTGTGCCTCGGTGCGGCCACGTCCCCGAGCAGCGTGTGGTCCCGAGGGGAGGGGCGGTCACCAGGTGACGGGGATCGTCTCGGGGATGCGGAAGGCCACGTCGGGGCGCCAGCGCAGTTCCCCGGTCGGCACGGCCAGACGGAGCGCCGGGGCGTGGTCGGCCAGCGCCTCCAGGACGACGGCGATCTGCATCCTGGCCAGGGCGTTGCCGGGGCAGTGGTGCTTGCCGTGGCCGAACCCGAGGTGGGGGCGGGGACGCGGGCGTCCGGCTCCGGACGACGTGCCGTCCCCCGGGCCGCGGTCGGCGGCGAAGCGGTCCGGAGCGAAGCGGTCCGGTTGGGGGTAGGCGTGGGGGTCGTGGTTGCCGGACTCCAGGGAGACCAGCACGCACTCCCCTGCCTTGATCGTCAGGCCGTCGAGCGGCACGTCGTCGGTCGCCACCCGCTTCACCCCGCCCGTCGACATCGGCGTGTGGCGCAACACCTCCTCCACCATGGACGGCAGCAGCGCGGGCCGGTCGCGCAACGCCGCCAGGGCCGTGGGGTGCGACAGCATCATCACCAGCGCGTTGGCCACGAAGCTCGCGGCCGTCCGGTATCCGGCGATCAGCATCAGGTTGGCGACTTCGGCGAGCCCGTCGGCGCCGAGTCGGCCGCCGTCCCGGGTACGGGCCGCGGCGGCCCGTTTGACGACGTCGGAGCCGGGTGCGGTGGCCAGTTCCGGTGCGCGCCGCAGGAAGAACCCGTACATGGCGTCGAGGGCGGCCTGAATCTCCTCGCCGGTGCGGTCCCGCCACACCAGGACCGTGTCGCACCAGGTGTTGAGCAACTGCGCCTCCTCCTCGGTGAGTTCACCGAGAAGGACCCGACGGGCCACCGCGAAGGTCAGTGGTCGGGCCAGCCCCTGCTGGAGGTCGGCCGGGGGACCCTGCTCCAGCAGCTCGTCGAAGAGGGCGCGGGCCCGCAGGCGCGTCCAGGCGTGGTGGGCCCGGATCGCGCGCGGGCTCAGGGCGTCGGCGAGGATGCCGCGCACCCCCCTCTCCTGGAGGGTGGCCATGCCGTCGCCCCTGGCGCCCGTGGCGCGCGGCCGGAGCGGCTCCTGCCGGGGGGCGTCGGCTTCGAGGGCGGCGGTCAGGCTGAGTCGGGGGTCGGCGAGGAGCCGCCGGGCGAGGTCGTAGCGCGTGACCAACCAGACGTGGTCGCCCGTCACCGTCACGACCCGGCAGGCCGGGGCGGGAGCCTCGCGCAACCGGGCGTAGGCGGGCGAGATCTGCTGCCCCCAGTCGTCGAACGGGAAGGCCGGCGGGCCCTCGGCGGCGGTGCGCGAGGTGGGCTGCGGCCCGTCGGTGGTGGTCATGGGCCCGTCACCACCCCGGTCAGCGGGCCTACGGGCGGCAGTTGCCCGGATCTCCTCGGCGGGGCGGACGGCGGTGGCTGCGCGGGGAGGACGGGGCGGACCACCGCGTACGCCTGGAGCTGCGTGGTGAACAGCTCGTTGAAGACCAACGGGACGGTGGGGATGACCTGGTGGTAGACGTGCACCGAGGAGGGGACGCCCAGGATGGCCGGCGAGTCCATGCACAGCGGCATCTCGGCTATCAAGTAGCGCATTCCCTCGGCGAGTTGACCGGCGGTCGGCGCCGCGCCCTTCAGATGCGATGCCAGCGCCTTGCCGCTCGCCCGCAGGAACACCTCCCGCACCGACGACTGCCGCTCCGCCGCCCGCTCCACCCTGCCGAGCAGTGCCTGGTACGTCGGGTGGCCGGTGAACTCCGTGAGCGTGCGGACGCGATGGCGGTGTTCGGGCACGCCGCTGGCCGTCCAGGCACGCGCGATGCGCCGGCACACCCGCCGGGTGTCGCGTTGCGCGTAGGACCAGGCACGTTCCTCGGAATGGCCGAGGGCTCGGTAGGTGTGGACGAGCGAGACGTCCGGGACGATCGGGTCCACCTCGGCAAACGCCTCGCTCGCCCACCGCAGCAGGGCGGTCAACCGCTGTTCGCTGAAGTACCCGTTGCCGGGGCTGACCCCGATCAGGACGTGCTCGCCCCGGGCCCAGATCTCCCGACAGCGGTCCGTGAACGGCTCGACGGTGAAGCCAGTCGGTACCCGCCGCCCCGCGACCGTGGCGCCTCTGGCATCCGCCCCGGCGTCCGCGGCCCCGCTCCCGCCCGCGCCCGTTTCCATGCTCGTATCCATGGCTCTCCCGCCTCTCCCGTGCAGCAGGTGCACCCGCCCCAGAAACGGCCGGTGATGATAATCATCGAAATTGACACGCTGCGTGACCGTCCAGGCTGCGCCGAAAAGTCCACTCAAACGAGCTATGAGAAGTTCGCGAAACCCGCTTCAGAGGCACGGAGGGCGCAGGCACAGGGCGCCCGTGACCAGCCACAACGCGACGCGTACGCCGCCCCGGCCGACCGCAGCCAGGGAACCAGGCGTCAACCCGCTCGACACGCCGACGATCCGCCCCGCCCCTCGGCTCCGCCACCATCGATCCGTCTGCGCAAGCGGGCCCGCCGGGGTCCTCAGCCGGCAGACAGCCGCGGTGACCGGAGCGGCGCGCGCACGCGTCCAACTGACGGCCCGCAACGACCGACTGCACACACGGGGGCGGCTCCACCTCGCCCCGGCGACCTTCCCGCCAGTTGGAGACAGGCTGCACATCCGGCCGCTACGGGGTCCCGCCGGCACGGAGCGGCACCGTTCGCGACCGTCCGCGTCACGCACCACGTGCACGTGCGCCGTTCACGGAGCGTGGCGCGAAATGGTGCACCGCAACGGTCCCGCATACCTCTGGGGTGTGGCCCACAGCGCCGGACCTCCTTCGCGCACCCGTGCTAGCCTGTTGTGAAACCGATCACTTGTTCCGGGTACTTCGCCCACAGGGCAACGGCCCCGCCCGAGGCATCGACGTCGCCGGCGGTGTTGCGCGGCACGCGAGTCCGCACCGCGCCGGCATGCGCGACGATCCGACTTCCCAACAGTCCTTCCGAGCTGCTGCTGTGCGCCCCTACCCGTGGGCGACCAGTGTCGGAGTGCGGGGCCGTAGGAGGTTCTTCATGAGCACCCACCGCATCCGCACCGCCCTCACCATCGCGACGGCCACCGCCCTGCCCCTGTGTTGGGCCGCCGCCGCGACACCGGCCGCCGCCTCTCCACCAGCCGAGACCGTCGGCTCGGGGTGCTCCGCACTCCCCCACAGCGGGCCGGGGAGCGCCCAGTCCCTGGCCGACAAACCGGTGGTGACCGGCGCGGAGCAGAACTCCTCCCTGTCGACGCTGGTCACGGCGTTGAAGAAGGCAGGGCTCGTCGACACCCTCAACCACGGCAAGCATCTGACAGTCTTCGCCCCGACCAACAAGGCGTTCTCCAAGATCTCGAAGGCGGACCTGGCCAAACTGCTCGACAACAAACAGGAGTTGAAGAAGGTCCTCACCTACCACGTGGTCGGCGAGCAGATCACGCCCAAGCAGTTCCCGAACGGGAAGTTCAAGACGCTTGAGGGCGGCGAGCTGACCACCCAGGCCTCCGGCTCGACATACACCGTCAACAACACCGCCCAGGTCACCTGCGGAAACCTCAAGGCGGCGAACGCGACCGTGTACCTCATCGACCACGTGCTGACGCCTCCCAAGTGACGGCGGCCCGGGGCGGCGGGGTCACGAGCATCGGGGCGTGGCCGCGCTGCCCGTCCTGACTGCTGTCGCGGACCGCGTTCCGGTGTCCTGCCACCCACAGGCGCGAGCGATACGTGGCCCCCGGCCCGGGACGGTCGGTGAGCCCTGGCCCGGGTGGAAGTACCGCACCGGCCGCACCGCGTCTACTACGTGTTCCCCGGCGGGACCTCGCTCGAAGTGGTCCCTGTGCTGTCCCACGGCGGACCTGGCAGCCCGCCGGGGCGGTGCTGGCCGCCGTGGTGGCTCTCGACCTCGTGGTCCAGCTCGTCGCGTAGGGCCGCAACTGGCCCCGCGCGGCGTGTGGTTGACGTGGTGGCTGCACGCCGCGCGGGGGTCGTGGGAACGGGTCAGTCGCGTTGGGCGTGCGTCGGAAGTGCGCGCAGCTTCATGCTCTTCGCGGTACTCGAACCGAATCCGTAGTCCAGCAGCTTCGCCGCGTCGGCGTACCGGTCGGTGCTGTTCAGCAGGGTGCCGACGAGGGTCTTGCCGTTGCGGGTGGCCGCGAACACCAGGCAGTCGCCCGCCGGGGTGGTCGTCCCGGTCTTGATCCCGATGACGCCGTCGTACGAGCCGAGGAGTTGGTTGGTGTTGGTCCAGGTGTAGTAGCGGGTGCGGCCGTTGGCGGCGGGCGCTTCGCCCTTGTACTCCTTGGTCTTGACGATGGTGCGGAAGGTGTCGTTCTTCATGGCGTGCTGGGCCAACTCGGCCAGCTCGGTCGGAGTGCTGGAGTCGGCGCCGCCGCCGTCGAAGGAGGTGAACTCCGTGTGTGGCAGGTGGAGTTCACCGGCCTTCGTGTTCATCTTCGCGATGAACGACGTGGTGCGTTCGGCACTGGTGGCACCGGAGCCGAAGGTGTCGGCGAGCGCGTAGGCGGCGTCCGCGCCAGAGGGCAGGAGGGTCGCGTACAGCAGTTGGCGCACGGTGACCTTGTCGCCGGTCTGCAGGTCCGCGGTGCTGGATCCGTGCTGGGTGACGTAGTCCCGGTACTCCTGCTGCACGGGGACCTGGCGCTCCAGGTCGACGCCGGTGGTGTCGAGCACCACGGACGCGGCCATGATCTTCGCCGTGCTGGCTATGGGACGGGCCGTGTCCGCGTCCTTGGCGAAGAGCGTGTTGCCGCTGGTGTCGTCCACCAACGTGGCGCCCTTGGCGGCGAGCGTCGGCTGCGGCTCGGGCTGGCTGGGTGTCGCAGCCTGAGCGGTCAGCGGGGAGAGGGCGAGCAGGGTGCCGCCCGCGAGGGCAACTGCGCGCTGGGTGAGGGTTCCGACGGTCAAAGAGTGTGCTCCATGTGCGGACTGCCGCTTCCCGAACCGTGGGCCCAGGGAAGGACAGTTGAATTGCGTGTCTCCGCCATCAAACGTCATGGCCGACGGATCGGGTCCGCCACCCCCGCGTCCGGCACCGATCTCGCCTTTCGAGCCGCGGTCGCACCCGGGCTGGGGGCTCCTCTCCCCTTCGTCGACGTCACGGGGCAGCGGTTCGTGGGTGGTCGATCGAGGCCGGGCGGGACGGCCGCGTCGTACGCATATCGCGCCGCCTCGGAGCCGGTCCCGTCCGTACTCTGGACGGCATGGCTTCCCCGGCGCCCACGACTCGTCCTCGCCATCGGCTGCTGCTGGCGTTGGCCCTGGTGCTGCTCGCTCCGTTGGTGGGTGAGTACCTCCTCGGCAACCAGCCGATCACGGCACTGCCCGCGGTGCTGGTGCTGGCGCCGATGTACGGATGCGGCGCGCTGCTGATCCGCGAGGGAGCACGGCGGGCCGGCCGCGGCTGGCCGACGATGCTGCTGCTCGCCGCGGCGTACGCACTGTTGGAGGAGGGGCCGATCGACCAGATGTTGTGGAACCCGCACTACGGCGACGTCGACATGGGGCTGGCCTATGCGGACACCCAGGTGTCCTGGCTCGGTACGAGCGCCGCCCTGTTGCAGGACGTCCTGGCGATGCACACCGTCTGGAGCGTCTGCGTGCCGATCGCGCTGGTCGAGGCGTTCGCTGCGGACCGGAGCCGGCCGTGGCTCGGGCGCCCGGGTTGGGCGCTGACCGGTGCGGTCTTCGTGGCGGGTTCGGCGTTCCTCGCCGTCGAGCAGTACCGGAGCGGCAAGTTCCTGGCGTCGACGGCCCAGTTCGCCGGGGCGTGCGCCGCCATCGTCGTGCTGATCGCCGCGGCCTTCGCGGTGGGCCGGCTCCGGCTGCCACCGTGGGACGTCGCCGCGCCCGCCCCGTGGCTGGTGGGCACCGTGGCGTTCGCGGCCGGCAGCGCTTACTGGGCCCGCGACTTCCTGCTCCCCGACGGCGTGTCGCCCTGGGTGGCGGTGGCCCTCTGGTGCGTACTGGCGGCGGGCGTCGGCTGGCTGTGCGCCCGCTGGTCGCGCACCCCCGGATGGGGCCCGCGCCACCGACTGGCCCTGACCGCCGGCGCGGTGCTGACGTATGTCTGGTTGGGCTTCACGCATGCGCGGGAGATGGACGTCCCGTACGGCACGGCGTTGTGCGGCAACGTGGTCTTCGGCGCGGCGGCCCTGGTCCTGCTCGGCGCGGCGACGGTGCGGGTTCGGCGGCAGGGCGTCCGCACTGCGGAGATCGGATGACGGAGCCTGTGCCGGCGGCGCCGTGCACGGGTCGCTCGGCAGGCCGCCGCACGAGGAGGCGCCTGAGGTGTCGTGGCTCTCGGGCGACGACGTGGCGCCGCGGGAACCGACACGGCCGGCCGACCGTCTTGCAGGGCATGCCTGCCGTTCTCGTTCTCGGATTCGACCCGCACGCCGTACCCGGAATGGACGGTGACGCCCTGCGCGCCGTGCTGGACGAGGAGTTGGCTCGTTTCGGCGAAGAGGCCATCGATGCTTCCATGGCGCTGATCGCGCCGGACGGTTCGGCCGAGTCGATGGTGATCGCCGCGCTGTCCGAGCGGGCCTGGGACGTCGTCGTGATCGGGGGCGGCATCCGCAAGCCCGAACCCCTGCTGACCTTCTTCGAGTTGGTCGTGAACCTGGTCCGGCGACACGCTCCGGCAGCCGCGGTGGCGTTCAACACCAGTGGTGGCGACAGCGTCGAGGCGGCGAAGCGGTGGTTGTGAAGCCAGCCCTCGGGCCGAACCACGGTCGGGGCCGCACCGCGTGTGCCCCCACGCCTCGTCCGGCCGATCCCCCAACCCGTCCGGTCAGCTCGCCGTCAGTGCGGTGACCAGTTCGTCCAGTCCGTCGACGCGCCAGTCGAACGCGTCGGAAGGCGTCGGGGGATCGCCCACCGGTCGGCGAACGTAGGCGGTCCGCAGGCCCGCCGCCTGGGCTCCGCGGAGGTCCCAGGCATGGGCGGCCACCATGAGTACGCGGTCCGGTGGGCATCCGGCGGCGTCGACGGCGAGCTGGTAGACCTCGGGGGCCGGCTTGTAGGTCCGGGCGGATTCGGCGGACAGTGCCTGGTGCCAGCGCAGCCCGGCAGCCGCGTTGAGACGCAGCAGGGCGGCGCGACTGGCGTTGGAGAGCCCGACCACGGGGAAGTGCCGCCCGAGCCGTTCGAGACCGGCGACGGAGTCGGCCCAAGCAGGCAGCCGCTGACCCGCCGTGGACAGCTCGGCGACGGTGGCCCGATCGGTGACTCCGGCCTGGTCGGCGACGCGTCGGGCCGCTTCTGCATCGATGATCTGCGTGTTGGCGTACGCCCGCTGACCCTGCGTCATGCGGCGTTGTTCGCGCTCCACGTGCTGCTGCCACACGGCGAGCAGCTCGTCGACCGACGGATCGTCGGCGGCCGGTACCGCCCGCCGAATTGCGGCCCGAAGTCCGCTGGGTTCGTCGACCAGCGTTCCGAGGACGTCGAAGACGACGACCTCGATGCCATGACTCCCGGCCATATGTCGTTCCCCTCTCGCTCCAGGCATCACCGGCTCAGCAGGTGATGACCTTGCCATGCGCTGCGTCACCGGTCAAGGAGGTGACGCATAGTCCGCCGCGCCCGGCGACCATCCGGCACTTGACCCCCTCAGCCGTGCAAGCTGGCGAGCCGCCACCGCGATGCGGTGGGATGGCCAACTGTGAGATCTCATGAACGCGCCGGAACACGCGCCGCAAGTGGCATACGGGCCTGCACACGCTGGCTTCGCCGTCATCGAGCCGCGACGGGGCTGGCGTTGGGCGTCCCCGCCGTGCTCGGCTTCATCCTCGTCATGCTCGGGCCCGTGTCGTGGCTGGTGGCCGGCGGCACGGTGCGGAGCCTCGGCGGCAAGGAGCAGGCCGATGCGCTCAACGCGGTGCGCCAGACCGTCCTGACCGCCGCGGGCGGAGCGGCGGTCCTGCTCGGTTTCGGGTACACGGCCCGCACGTACCACCTGTCGCGGCGCGGCCAGGTGACCGGCCGGTTCAGCACGGCCATCGGTCAGTTGGCGTCCGACAAGCTGGAGGAGCGGGTGGGTGCCGTGTACGGCCTGGAGCACGTCATGGCCGAGTCGCCGCAGGACCACGCCACCGTCGTGTCCGTGCTCTCCGCGTTCGTCCGTGAGCACGCACGCCGCGAGGGCGATGCTAGCCCGGAGGGGAACGCCGGGCAGCAAGGGCCTCCCCCGCCGTTCGGCACGGAACCGCCTGCGGACATCAGGGCGGCGATGGAGGTCCTCGCCCGCAGGCCCGAGCGCGAGGAGGCCCGCCGGATGGACCTCCGCCGCACCGCCCTCGTCGGCCTGCTGATGCGCAGCTTCGACTTCGATTCCCGGCCTCGCCTCACCCGCGCCTACCTCACCTGGGCGGACCTCCGCCGGGCCGACCTACGGGGAGCCGATCTGCGCGGCGCCATCCTCAACGGCGCCGATCTACGCCTGTCGATGCTCTCCGGAGCCCTCCTCGACGGCGCGGCGGTCGCCAACGCCGATCTGCGCGGCGCCTCCTTGGGCGGCGGAACGTCGCTGGTCGGCGCGGATCTCACCGGCACCGACCTGACGGACACCCGTGGCGTGACCGCCGAGCAGCTGTCCGGCTGTCTCCTCGACGAGGGAACCAGGTTGCCACCGGACCTGGCAGCCGACCCGTGGATCAGGGCGCGCATCGCCGACTGCACCGCGTGGGCCGACCAGCGGGGCTCGACGGACTCCGCTCCCCCGCCGACAGCACGGCCTGCCTGAGCGGCCCGCGGGGGCCAGGCGGCGGACCTGGCACGCGCGCCCCGGAGCGCGAGCCGGCCGGTACGACGTGGCCGCGCCGGAACGACCGCCACCTCACCGTCCGCACGAGGTCGGCTACCTTCCGCAGTCCGCGCCGAGCCCACGCAACCCCGGAATACCCACCTCTCCCGTTTTTGTTTACGATTCAACCAACCGAGAGGGGTTCCCCTCCCTCGGACCGCAGGCATCCGGCCGCACCCCCGGAACACCAGGTCACGGACCGCCCACACCAGCCAGAAAGGACCGCACCATGGCTTCGACCCTCGACGTCCGCCGCGCCGACGAGCGCTTCCACACCCAGGCCGGGTGGCTGGACTCCCACCACTCCTTCTCGTTCTCCCACCACTGGAACCCCGACAACACCCACTTCGGACTCCTGCTGGTCTCCAACGACGACGTCGTCGCGCCGGGCACCGGCTTCGACACCCATCCGCACCGGGACATGGAAATCGTCACCTGGGTCCTCGACGGCAGCCTCGTGCACCAGGACTCCGAGGGGCACAACGGCGTGATCTACCCGGGCCTGGCGCAGCGGATGAGCGCCGGCACCGGCATCCTGCACAGCGAGAAGAACGACTCGTGGACCCTGACCGGCAAGCCGGAGCACGCGGACCCGGTGCACTTCCTCCAGATGTGGGTGATCCCCGACGAGGCCGGAATCCGCCCGGGCTACGAGCAGCTCGACATCAACGACGAACTGGCTCGCGGCGGCTGGAGCACGTTGGCCTCCGGAATGTCCCAGCACGCCGACCAGCGGGCGATCGGCATCCGTCAGAAGCACGCGGCTCTGCACGTCAGCCGCATGCGTCCCGGTGAGACCCTCCCGATCGCCAGCGCTCCGTTCGCCCACCTCTTCGTCGCCCGGGGCAGCGTCGAGTTGGAGGGCGGCGGACCGCTTTCCACGGGAGACGCGGCACGCATCACGCGCGCCGAGGGGCAGCGCCTCACCGCCGGCCCGGACGGCGCGGAGGTCCTCATGTGGGAGATGGACGCCGCCATCGCGATGAAGTGAGCAAGGGGCGGGCGGGCGACGGCGGCGCCCGGCCGCCCCACGCCCGGTGCCGTGCGGCACGGTCGCGAACGCGCCGCACGGCGAGGCCGTCAACGGCCGTGCCGGCTCGCACGTCGTAGCTCGCACCTCGTCCCGCGGCACACCCGCCGTCCCCCGATCGACGGCCTGACTGGCTGGCGCCCGCCCCCTACGGCACGGCCTCCACCCGGCCGGCAGCGCCGCGCACTTCGTGCTGCCGAAAGCCCGCTGACGCCCTCGTCCGGCCATAAACCAGTTGTCGATCGCCTTCTCCCACAGGCAGATTGGCATGGGCACCTGCCGCACCACCGGTCCCCGGGCCGTCATCGCCCAGTCGATCCGCACCTACCTCACCGCCCCCACGACAGCACGCCGTCAACGGCTCCGCCGTCTGCTGCCCTGACGCGTCCCGGGCGCCCCGCCCCTCGGCGCCAGTCAGCCCCAAGAGCCGTACCGGCCGCCCGGCCAACCCACCACCCATGGAAAGGAGATGATGATGACGAAGCAGACCCCGACCATCCTGGGCGTGCTCACCGAACCCGCCCGCCCCACCGGGTGGAAGGCCAACCGGCACAAGGTCCTGCTCGTCCTCGGCCTGCTGGTCGGCTACTGGATCGGCACCCACGTCCACGGCACCGTGCCGCAGCAGCAGCCCCCTCGACCGGCCTCCACGGCACCCGCGGCGACGGCACCCGACCCGCACCGCACCCCCGCAGGGCTCGGCGTCACGCCCTGAGTCCCCGTCGGTGCCAGTCCCGCACCGACGGGGACGTCGTGCCGCATCGGGACGGGCGGGAACGGCCTCCCCCGGGCCACCGTCCCAGGCACCCGGCGAACGCGTTCCGTTCCTGACCGCGGTGACGTCCCGGAACCCTCCGCCGCCGCCTCAGGCAGTCGGGCTCGCGCAAGGCCGACCGTCCTCCTCGGACAGGACGTCCGGCGTCCGTTCGCGGAGCAGCTCCACGAAGGCCCTGGCGGCCGGCGAGGCTCCGGAGGGCTTCCACAGTGCCTGGATCACGCGGGGTGGCACGCCCGTCACCGGCACGCTCCGCACGGTGGGCATGCCGGCGGCGGACGCGGCGGACACCAGGGCGGTGCCCAGGCCGCGGGCCACGAGGGGTTCCAGCAAGGTCATGGCGTCGGCCTCGAAGGCGACCTTGCGGGTGACGCCGGCCGCGGCGAACGCGGCGTCGTTGTGGCGGCGGATCCCCGAGCCCGGTGGCATGTCGACCATGGTGCCCCCGGCCAGTTGGGCCGGGGTGACCTCGGCGGCTCCGGCCAGGGGGTGGTCGGCCGCGACGATGACGACCAGGTCCTCGTGCGCAAGGTTGCGCGCGAGCAGTCCCCTCGGGGGTTCCGGTGCGTGGGCGTCGACGAACACGAGGTCGCAGCCGTAATCACGCACCTGATCCAGCAGGTCGCTGACCAGGCGGGTGCGCAAGGTGACGCGCACCGCCGGGTGCCGCTCCTGGTAGGTGGCGAGCAGGTCGGGCAGGTCCACCGCGGCGAGCGGGGTGATGGTGCCGATGTTCAGCGTGCCCCGGAGCTGGCTCCCGAGGGCCACCACTTCGTCATGGGCGCGCTCCACCGCGGCCAACGCTTCGCGGGCCGGCCCCAGGAACACCGCACCGGCAGCCGTGACCCGGACACCACGGCTGCCGCGCTCGAACAAACGGGTCCCCAACTCCTCCTCCAGCCGCGCGATCTGGTGGCTGAGCGCGGACTGCACCACGAAACAGCGGTGCGCGGCACGGGTGAAGCTGCCGGTGTCCGCAACGGCGACGGCGTAGCTGAGCTGACGGAGTTCCATCCAGTCATCTTGATTCGAGATGGCCTGCATGACAACTATCTGTTGGACGCATGCCACCAGGGTGGCCAGCATGAACGGGCAAGGCACCCACCACACCGCCCCCACCCACCAACCCGCCCATCACACCGTCCGCCCACCGGCCGGCCAACGCACCGTCGTCCCGCGCCTCGACCGGGACCGCGCCGAGGTCCGCGGACGAGAACCGCAAGAAGGGAGTGCCCCGCCCGTGGCATCCTCTGCAAGCCCGTCCCCCTCCTCACCCGCTTCCCCCGCCTCCCCAGCCGACGGAACAACCGCACCGCACAAGGAGGTTGACGCCGCGAACCCCGGCATGCCGGGGCGCCGCACCCTCCTGGTGATGTCGGTGGCCGTCGGACTGTGCGTGGCCAGCAACTACTACGCACAACCGCTGTTGGACACCATCGCCCACGACCTGAGCCTGTCGTCGGCGGCCGCCTCGCTCGTGGTCACCGCCGCCCAGGTCGGGTACGTCCTCGGACTGGTCCTGGTGCTGCCGCTGGGCGATCTGCTCGAACGGCGTCGGCTGGTCTGCGCACTGACCCTGGCCACGGCCTGCTCGCTGGCACTGACGGCGATCGCGCCCAACACCGCGCTGCTGCTGATCGGCACCACCTTGACCGGCCTGCTGTCGGTGACCGCCCAGATCCTGGTGCCGTTCGCCGCGGACCTGGCCCTGCCGGAGCAACGCGGCCGGACCGTCGGGACGGTCATGACCGGGCTGGTCCTCGGCATGCTGTTGGCTCGCACCGCCTCCGGGGCGCTCGCCTCGTTCGGCGGGTGGCGCACCGTGTACTGGGTCGCCGCGTTGGCGATGCTCGTCCTGACCGCAACGCTGCACCGCGTGCTGCCGCAGTTCCGCGGCGGCGCGGGCCTGAGTTACGGGCAGTTGCTCCGGTCCACCGGCCGCCTGCTGATCGAGGAGCCGGTGCTGCGCGCCCGCTCGGCCATCGGCATGCTGGCGTTCGCCTGTTTCAGCGTGCTGTGGACAGCCCTGGCCTTCCTCCTGTCCGGGCCCGACTACCGCTGGTCGGACAGCGAGATCGGACTGCTGGGACTGGCCGGTGCGGCCGGCGCGATCGCCGCCCAGGCCGCCGGACGGCTGGCCGACCGCGGTCGCACCACCCTGACCACGGTCACCAGCGCGCTGCTTCTGCTCGTCTCGTGGTGGGCCCTGGCCCTGGGCGCGCACCTCCTCGCCGCGCTGATCATCGGCATCGTGCTGCTGGACCTCGCCCACCAAGGGGTGCACATCACCAACCAGTCACTGATCTACGCCCTGCGCCCCGAGGCCCGCGGACGCATCACCTCCGCCTACATGACGTGCTACTTCATCGGTGGCGCGGCCGGTTCGGCGCTGGCCGGCGCGGCGCACGCCTACGCCGGCTGGAACGGGGTGTGCGTGCTGGGTGCCGCCCTGGCCCTGCTGCTCTGCCTCGTCTGGGCGGCCACTCGACGAACGACCGGGGGCGCCCAACAGTCGCAAGCCGTCGCCTGACCGTGGACGGCCCGGCGGACAGCGGCCTCGGGGAACATCGGTACAGCGGTTGGCGCTGAGAACGATCATGGTTCCGGCATGAGCGTGCTGACTCGGTTCTCGTACTCGCGGCGTGCCTTGCGCTGGGCAGGGATCGCGGGGAGGCCGTGGCCGCCGTCGAGCGGCTGGCAGCGGGCAAGGAACTGGCGGTGCACGGAGGGGACGGCGGTGACGCGCAGGGTGTAGCCCTGGCCACGCCGTACGGTCACGCCCTGGTCGAGCGCGGCCCGCTCGATGTCGTCCAGCTCGGCGCTCCGGAGGAAGTCGGCCACCTTGCCCGGCATGTCGAGGGCGACCGGCAGCTCCGGCGCCGGTGTCTCTTCGGCTGCGGCGACGTGCTCCGGCAGGAGGTCGTCGACGGCGGTGCGTACGGCGCCGCGGCTGACGTTGTGCTCGCGGGCCAGAGCGGCGATGGACTGGCCTTCCAGGAAGGCGGTGCGCACAGTGGCGATCGCTTCGCCCGCGAGGGCGGGTCGGCGTCCGCCCCTGTTGCCCTTGGCCTCGGCGGCGCGCAGTCCGTCGTACGTCAGCTCCCGTTGGAGGTCTCGCTGGAGTTCGCCGGCGGCGGCGAGGGTCTGGACCATGAACTTCACAGTGGACAGCAGCTCGCCGGTGCGCGGGTGGCGGGCGGTGAGGTCCATGGCGGAGAATGCGCCATCGTGGATGCGTAGGGCGAGGCGGCCCGAGTGGAGGACGTCGAGGACATCGAGGATGTGCTGGTTGCCGCGTACGAGGCGGAACATCTCGGAGATGTGTACCGTGTCGCCCGGCCGCGCGTAGGTGAGCAGTTCGCCGAACTTCGGCCGCTGGAGCGGGTGGAGGCGACTGGACGTGCCCGGGTCCTCCTCGAAGACGACCGGGTCCTCGATCCCGGCCTCGGCCAGGACGAGGTCCTGGCGGGCGGTGGACTGCTGGTCGGTCGACACCCGCTTGTAGACGAGATTGGCCACGCTGTTTCCCCGCTTCTGCCGCCGCATCGGACCTTGGGTGTCATCTAACCCTGTCGTCATCCGCCATCGGATCTCATTGGATCGGAGCCGCCGTCAGGCCCGGGAATCACCGGGTTCATTGGACGCCCGCCGCGCCTGTCGTCATTCGATCGTTTGCCGACACGTATCCCGCGTGAAGGCGTCGCGGTCTTGGGCATTGTGCGTCAGTGTGGAAATTCCGGCTTCGGGTCAGGCCGGCGGGTCGGGGGTGTATCTGGCGAGCATGGTCTGGACGGCCTCTTCGACGGCGTTGTGGATGTCGGAGGCTGCGGGGTTCCAGCCGGTCAGCAGCATGCGGGGCCACAGGACGTAGTTAGCGATCATGCCGAGGAACTGGTTCGCGGCGCTCTCGGCGTCGGGCACATCAGCGTTGCCCGCCTCATGCTCGGATTCCAAGTAGTGCTGGACGGAGGCGAAGTAGGGCAGTTTGCCGAGCTGGAACTGCATCCGTCCCAGCTCGGGGAAACGAGGCAGTTCGGCGATGACGATCCGGAACAGACCTGCCATGCGGGGCTGGCCGATCAGGTCGGCGTAGCGGTGGCCGATGACTGTCAGCCCGGAGCGCAGATCTCCCGCCTGCGGCCGCGCGGCGGTATCGCCGGCGTCGCGCTGCCAGGACTCGGTGACGATGGCCTCGAAGAGGGCCGCCTTGGTGGGGAACTGCTTGAACAGGGTGGACTTCGAGACCCCGGCCGCTTCGGCGATCCGTGCGAGGGAAGTGCCGTCGTAGCCACGGTTCAGGAACAGCTCTGTGGCCGCGGAGGTGATCGCCTCGCGCTTCTGCTGGGCGAGCCTGCGGTGATGCGCGGTGAGTTCTGCTGCCATGCGGAGAGTATGCCGCAGCCCCGAGGCGAGTCACTTGACTCGCCTCGGGGGCCCGCTTACGGTGCACCAGCAAGGCGAGTCGAGTGACTCGCATCTGATCTGTGGCACCTGGGCGCATCCTGGTTGTCGCACGGTGGAGGAAGTTCATGACAGTCGACAAGATCGCTTTGGTGACCGGTGCGAATCGCGGCCTCGGGCGCAGCGCGGCCATCGCCCTGGCCACACACGGGGTGCGGGTCGTGGTCACCCACCGCGGTGATGCGGCCGGGGCTGAGACGACGGTGGAACAGGTGCAGGCCGTGGGTGGGACTGCCGCTGTCCTCCGGCTCGACATCAGCGACGTCTCCTCCTTCGCGTCCTTCACCTCCGAACTGGGCGCGCAGCTGGAGCGCTGGGGTACTTCGCGGCTCGACATCCTGGTCAACAACGCGGGGGTGGGAGTCTTCGGGCCGCTGGAGACTGTCACGATCGACGACTTCGACACGGTGATGGGCACCAACGTCCGGGGCACGTTCTTCCTCATCCAGTCGCTCGTGCCGCTGCTGGCGCAGGGTGGTCAGGTCATCAACGTCTCGACGTCACTGACCCGCCACACCAGCCCCGCCACCTCGGTCTACTCCGCATCGAAGGCCGCCGTCGAAGCTCTGAGCCGCACCCTCGCCGCAGAACTCGGCCCGCGCGGCATTCGGGTCAACTCCATCGCCCCGGGGCCGACCGCCACCGACTTCAACGGCGGAGCGATGCGGGACGACGCCGGAATGCGCCAGGTTCTGGCCGGACAGACCGCGCTCGGCCGCGTCGGCGAACCTGAGGAGATCGGTGACGCCATCGCCACGCTGGCCTCCGAGGGACTGCGCTGGGTCACCGCCCAGCGCATCGAGGTCTCCGGCGGCGCCCTCCTGTGACGCCGGGCGACGGCCGGTAGGGAGGCAGGCAGTAACAGCCCCAACTCACTCCGAGCCGACCGGCTCGTCCTCATCCTCGTCCAGCTCTGGCGCATCAGGGTCCCGAAGCGGGCGCAGGGCGCCGGCGGCCGGAACGCTGGCGGTGAAGCTGTAGCGGCCGAGTAGGTTCAGGTTGCGGTGCTTGAGCGGGGAGAGCCGGGCGATGTCCTCGTCCCGGATCTCGTGGCCCTCGGCGCGGAGCTGGGCGACGGCGGCGTCGATGTACTTCGTGGTCCACAGCACGATGGCGTTGAGTACCAGGCCGAGCGCGCCGAGCTGGTCTTCCATGCCGTCCCGGTACGCCTGGTGGATGGTGCCGCGCTTGCCGTGGCACACGTCGCGGGCAAGCTTGTGGCGGGACTCCTGCACGGTGAGCTGCCGGTTCATCTGGCGGCGGTAGGTGTCGTCCACCGGGTCGACCACCCGCAGCAGGTGCTCGGTCTTCGCGATCCGCCCGTACTCCGCGAACGCGGCCCCGAGCGGGGTCGGGCGGCCGTCGCGGCCGAACATGCGCAGCAGGTCGTAGGCGCGGACCTGGTTGGTGACCAGGGAACCGGCGACCTTCAGCATGTCGGGCCAGTGCGTGATCACCTTGTTCAGGTCGACCCGGTTACGGGCCAGCTCCTGCACCGGGCCGTACGTACCGGTCTCGACGCCAGGCATCGTGGCCCGCCAGAACCGCTGATCGTCCAGGTCGCGGAAGCGGGGGCTGAAGTTGTAGCCGAGGATCTTGAACAGGCCGAACACCATGTCGGAGTACGAGGCGTTGTCGGTGGCCACCATCTCCGGCTTGACGCCGCCATCGAGGTTCAGCAGGGCGTCCAGGATGTGCAGGGAGTCGCGCGGGGTGCCGGGCACGACCATCTGCCCGATGCCCGCGACCTGGTCGTTGACGGCGTTGAGACAGGTGATGCCGCGCTTGAACCCGAAGTACTTCGGCGACCGGGGCGGCGTTGATGGTGCGGACCGGCACCTGGAAGCGCAGCCCGTCCACGGAGGCCAGCAGCCCCTCACCCCAGAACTGCACGATCGGGATCTCGGCCTGGGCTGCGATCAGCGCGGCGTTCGCCGCGGCGATGGTGTCGGCGCGCAGGTAGTACTGGTCGACGTGCACGAGCCGGGCCCGGGTCAGGGCTTCGTAGCCAGGGTCACCACCGGGGTGAGGCCGATGTCGCACGCCTCGGAGACGAGCAGCGCGACCATAGAGGTGGGCAGGTCCTTCATCCGGGTTGTGCCGTCGCCGAGGTGCACGAAGGCGTCGAGGAACCCGGTCCAGGCGTTCACCTCGAACAGCAGGTCCGGCAGGTCGATCTTCGGGAGCATCTTCTCCACCCGCCGGCGCAGCCAGGTCAGCGACTTGGGCTCGCCGAGCGCGCCGAGCTTGTCGACGTGCAGCTTCACCCGCCCGTCCTCCTGGACCTCGATGGAGATCTTCGCCGCCGGACCGGCTTCTTCCAGGCGGGTCGCGAGCTGTTTCCATCCGGCGTCCAGGCCACGCACCAGCTCCGCCAGGTGCTCGGTGACGGGCATGTCCAGGCTCAGGGCCGCCAGCACGTCCTCCTTGACCGCGTCCCAGTCCGCACCGTCCAGGAGGCGGGCGCGCGGGTTGGACCAGCGGTGCGAGGGGGAGGCGAACACGTCGCGGTTGTTCAGGGCCCGGTGCAGCTCCTCCAGCACGCACACCACGTACGCGTCCCGGTCCACCGAGCCCTGCGGCAGATCAGGGTTGGCGTACACCGCCTTGCGCCACATCGGCGGCACGAGCTTGCCGTCCACCTAGCGCGGCAGCAGCGGCTTCACCCCGACCTTCCGGCGAGCCAGCGCCGGCAGGCCCCGTACCCCGGCCAGGACCCGCTTGCCCGCGCTCGCCGCGTCCAGGGCCTTCGACTCGCCCAGGAGCGCGAGGAACGGGCGGACCGTGGCGTACCGGGTCGCGAGCGCGGCCCGCATCGCGACGTCGGCCGTGTTCTCGTCCTCGGGCACCAGCGTCACCACCGTCGCCGCGGCGGTCGTCACCGCCGCGCGCGGCCCGACTTCCTCCAGCGCCGCCCACACAGCGGCCACGTCCAGGTCCGCGCCGTCTTGCGCTTGGCGGTGTTCAGCAGCCGGGCGGCCATCAGGACCTGGAACAGGTCCAGGGCCTCGTCGATCGCCTTCGCCTCCAAGTGCCGCATCACCGCGGCCAGCATCGCCGTGCGCTTCGGCTCGGAGGCCCGCTCCAGCAACGGCGCCTTCGACCCCAGCGCGCACCGGGCCAGCACCGCCATCCGGTTCGGCAGGATCTGCGACAGCCGCAGCCGCCCCAGCCGGTACGCGCCGATCTCGTCCACCCGCTCCAACGCACGGGCGAACGCCGTCCCTGTCGTCCGCGTCGGCGGCCGGCGCAGCCGCTCCAGCTCCGAGAACCGCGAGCCCTCCGGCGTCTTCAACGTCGCCACTAACTCGCCCGGCAGCGCCGGGTCGGCGCGGCGGGCCGCGCCCGCGACCGTGGCGTGCAGCCGCTTCTCCGCGACCTTCCGGGCCTCCGACACCTGCCGGGCCAGCACGCTCACCCCGGGCAGCAGCACCCGGTGACGGCGCAGCCAGCCCACCGCCTGGTTGAACAACGCCACCGGCCCCTCGGCGTGCGTCCACGCCCGCCCGTGCAGGAACGTACGGAACCGCCGCGACCACTCCGCATCGTCGTACTCGCGGTACTCGTAGACGTCCCGGATCTCCCACGCGTGCTCGTACGCCGTCTTGGGCCGCTCGGTGTAGCGCTTCACGACCGACGCGTCCTCGATGCCGAGCTGCGCGGCCAGGTGCTCGATCACGGGCCACGGTGCGTCGAGCGGGTCGTCCGGGAGGAACCGGCCAATATAGCGCACCGTGCACATCTGAAGGGCGAAGCCGAGCTGGTGGTGCGCGGAGCGGCGCCGCGCGATCAGATCGCGGTCGACATCGTCCAAGAAGAAGAACCGCTCCAGCTCGGGGCGGGTCGGCTCCTCGGCGAACTTCCCGTACGCCTCGGCCTGCTCATCAGTCAGAAACTCCACCGGCACAGCCAGACCGTAGCCAGCGCCGCTACCCGCTCGAAGGCCTTTCTAAGAAGCCCAGCGGCACCACCGACCGGTGTGCTAGCCGACCATGATCGTTCTCAGCGCCAACCGCTGTACCGATGTTCCCCGAGGCCGGACAGGACCGGGAAGGGGCAGGAACGGCGACACCCGGGCCGGCTCGCTCGGGCATCGGCCCCGACATCGGGCGGCGCAACGCCGTTCGCCGGCCCCCGGGCAGTTGTGCGGGGGCCGGCGAACGTGGGCGGAGCGTGGTCGGACCTCAGGGGGGGCCTGGTGAACGGTCACCACCCGGTCATGACGGTTCCCAACGCCAACGGTGCCAGGAGCAGTGCGAGCGCCTTCACCCGCAGGGGGTTGCCACCCCGCCCGGCGTACCGGCAGACCACGAAGGCCGCGACGAGGCCGAGGGGGAAGACGATCGGGACGGTTTCGATGAGCGGACTGCGGGTTCCCCCGACGTAGGCCGCGGCCCACGAACCGGCCGCCCCCGCCAGCACCGCGAAGAACACCTTCCCGGCGCTGAACCACTCGCGTTCCATCACGTCGGTCAGTTCGCCGAAGCGCGAGCCGCCGCGCCAACGGCGCACGGCCGTCACGGAGAATGCGAGCAGCACGCAGACTCCCGCGATGAGGAATCCCCAGCGCAGGACGGCCGCCGTCGTTGCCATGGTCATCATGTGAGCCCTCCTCGGTTCCGGCCGGACGGCCGGCGACTACCAGCAGTTCTTGACGACGCCGTCGATGCCGAGGATCTCCGCGGCGATGCCGCCGAGGCCGCCGCCGGCCTCCTCGAAGACCTCCATGATCCCCTTCTTGAAGGTCTTGCCGGCCTTCTTCTTCGAGCGGATCTTGTTGATGACCTTGTTGATGCCGCCGAGCTTGTCGATGGCCTTCTTGACCTTGTAGACCTTGGCGATGGCGAAGATGTTCGAGCCGACCGCGAGCAGGATGCCGCGCGAGCAACCCGCCAGGTTGAAGGCGTACAGGACCGGTCCGGCGGCCTCGACCGCCTTGATGCCGGCGTGCTCCTGGAGCCACTTCACGGTGGCTTCCTGGCCCTCGGCCAGGACGGACTCGGGGATCTCGTCGATGATGCGCAGGATGTTGGCGAACGCGTCGATCGACGCCTCGTCGAACGGGATGTCGTCGGCGGTGTCCGCGGTCGCGCCGGGACGCGGCGCCTGGTGGGACTGGGCCTCCGCGGCGTGTGCGGTCGCGGTGGTCGCGAAGATGCTGGCGGCGGTGACGCCGGCGACGGTCACGGCCATGCGGCGCAGGGCGGTGCGGGACAATGTGGAGGCAGACACGCGGGTGCCCTCTCTGATGGTGCTGTGCGTTGTCGTATCGCCGTCCGGAGAGTTCGTTTCGACCCGTACCTCCGGACGGCGATGGTGATTGTCACTGTCGCCACGTTCACGTAACAAGGCGGAATCGAGCGCCTTCCTCCGCAAAAACGCTGCGCCGTCCGTTTTGTTCGGACGGGTGTCGGGGTGCCCCGACACCCGTCGGGGGTCACGGCAGGCACGCCCGCACGAGGTGGCCGCCGTCGTCGGTCCGTGACGCGGTCACCGTGCCGCCGAGCAGGGCCGCCCGTTCCCGCAGCCCCACCAGACCGTGGCCCGCACCACCGACCGTGGGCCTGGCACCGCTCGCCGGCGGGCCGTTGTGGACCTCGACGGTCAACTCCCCCACCGGACGGTCGGTACCGGCCGTCGTGGTGAGCGTGACCGTGACGCGGGAGCCCGGAGCGTGCTTGGCGGCGTTGGTCAACGATTCCTGCACCGTCCGGTAGGCGGCGAGTTCCGTCGCGGCGGACCAACGCGCGTCCGGCGGCAGCCGGAAGGCCAGGTGGACGTCGAGCCCACTGGAGGCGACCAGCGCCGGCAGCTCGGCCAGGCCGGGCGACGGTTCCGGCTCACTGGGACTGCGCAGCACGCCGAGCATGTCCCGCAGTTCGTCCAGGGTGGTGGAACTCAACGTGCTGATCCGCTGCCCGGCTCGGCGCGCATCGGCGTGGGCGGCGGTGAGGGAGAGCACCCCGGCCTCGACGGAGATGAGGTTGACGTGGTGGGACACCGCGTCGTGCATCTCCCGTGCCAGGCGCGCCCGTTCGGCGGCCACGGCTTCCTGGGCCACGAGCAGGCGCTCGCGCTCCCGGCTTTCGGTGAGTTCCCGCACCCGCAGGGACAACTCTCCCCTGATGCGGGCCAGTCGCCCCAGCGCCAGCGGCCCGGCGCTGAAGAGCCCGGGCCCCAGCAAGGCCGTCACCCAGTGGGACATCGACCAGTCCCGGATCTCCTCGCACCACGGGATCGCGGCGACGAGGAACATCAACAGCGCGCAGGCGTACACCACCAGCCGGTTGCTGAGCACCGCGGCCGCCGTGCTCAGCGCGAACATCGGCGCGAGCCACAGGTAGCCGGTGACGGCGGCCGGCAGGGCGGCGAGCACGGCCGCCAGCGGCCAGCGACGGCGCACCGTCAGCAAGGCCACCGCCAACAGGTACGTGCACCGCGCCCCCACACCGACCTCGTCGACCACGGTGAGCAGTTCCACCGTGGCGGAACCGAGCACGGCCCCGTCGACCAACCACCTCGGCGGACGCCTCATCGCCTCGTACTACCCCTACTGCCTCTACTACCCCTACTACTCCTGCGGCTCGTCAGCCGGGGCGGACGGCACCGCGCCTGTCTGGCCCTGCCGCTGCTCCGGAACGCGAGCGTCCAGGGTCTGTGCGAGCACCGCCGCCTGGATCCTGTTGGCCACGCCGAGCTTGGCCAGGATGGTGCTGACGTGGTCGCGCACCGTCGTCCTGCTGAGGAAGAGCCGCCGACCGATCTCCTCGTTCGACGCCCCCGTGGGCAACAGCCAGAACACCTCGCGCTCCCGCTCGGTCAGGGCCGCGTACCCCGGGTCGGCGGCGCTCACCACCGTCTGCGGGGGCCGTGGGGCCGCGTGGATGGCGCGCGTGACCCGTGCGGACAGGGCGCTGCCGCCCGCGGCCAGGAGGTGCACACCGGGAATCAACTCGTCCAGCGCCCGGTCCTTGAGCAGGAAGCCCGACGCCCCCGCAGCCAGTGCCCGCGCGACGTTGGCGTCGCTGCCGAACCCCGTCAGCATGGCCACGACCGGCGGCTCCGCCAAGGCACGCAGGCCCTCCAGCACGGTCACCCCGTCGACATCGGGCATGTGGATGTCGACCAGCGCCACGTCCGGGCGGTGCCGCACCGCGGCGGCCAGGGCTTCGCCCCCGTCGCACGTCGCACAGACACGGATGTTCTCGTCGGTTTCCAAGATGCGCTGGAGACCGCCGCGCATCAACGGTTCGTCATCGACGACCATGACGTCCACCCTGGTCAAAGCCTCGCCGCCCCCATGAATTCCGGAATAACGGATTCAGGTTAACCGACCGGTCTGCGCGCGTTGCCCCCGCCAAGTCACCCCTTGACCGGTTCCCTCCTGCCTGGTTCTCCCCTGCTCGAACTCCCGGCCAACGCGCCTGCGACACGACAGCCCGCTCCCGGCACGCCGCTCGGGCCGTGCTTCACCGGCCTACCGCCTTGCGGAGTTCCTCCTTGCTCATGTGGGAACGGCCCTCGACGTTCTTCTTCTTGGCCTCTTCGTACAGCTGGTCCCTCGTGGGGCCCTGTGCACCGCGGTGACTGCGTTCGCCGCCTCGTTCGTAGGCGGACTTGGGGTCCTGGAGGGACGTCCGGCTGGCGGTCTTCGCTTCTCCGGCGCGGGCGCGTTCCTTGTTCACGGTGCGCGCGGCGATCTCCTTCGCACGGCGTTCCGGCATGCCGCGCTCTTCGGCCTGCTCCTTGATGTGCTCGTACTGTCGCTCGCGTTTCCTGCTCGAACCTGCCGGCATGGTGCGTCCCCTCGTCGATGGCGGTGCGTGCCGTCTCCACACGGCGGTGCACGGACACCGCACGAAGCCGGCCGCTCCCTTCCAGTTCACCCCGTTCTGCCGCCGGACGCGATGCGGGACGTCCAGGCGCACCCGGGCGCTCACCTCGGGTGATGCCGCCGCGGTCCGCAGCTGCTCCTTCTCGTCGGCAGGCACGACGACCTCGCGGCTCCGGCCGCAGTCCGAGGTGACGTGAGGTCGTCCGCCGGGCGGGGACCATGAGGTCACGCGCACCCTCCGGCGTGGCGACGCCGCGACGCGGCAGGCGACAGGCACCAGTTCGCCGAACTGCGGGCGGGCGGGACCGGCTTCGTCTCCCGTGGGGCAGACCGTTTCCTTCTCCGCGGCTCGGCCGTTGGTCCGGGTGTCAATTGTCGTTCCTGTCCGCGAAAGGACAATGATGCGCCCGTTCCACCGTATTGCCCTAGGCGTCAGTGGTTTGGCCCTGGCCCTCTCTCTCCCCGCCGGCGTGGCGGCCGCCGCCAGCGGCTCGTTCGCGTGGGTGGGGCCCAACGGCAAGGTGTACGCCCTGAAGAACCCGCCGGAAAACAAGTGCCTCGACATGAGCCAGACGGCCCGCGGCGCGCGCAACGCGACGAAGAAGCCGCTCGCGGTCTACAACGGCAAGCGCTGCCGGGGCCATTTCACGCAGCTCGCCCCGGGCCAGGCCGCACCGGCGAAGGCGCGCTTCGCCAGCGTCATGTTCAACCCGCACTAGGGACCCGTTCCGCGAAGTGGTGGCGACGTGGCCGGTGGGGCCCGTCGCCACGGCTTCACCGACCGGGTGGAGTGGCGTGGCCGTCGGCCGCCGGTGCGTCGGCGGTGCCGGTTCGGCCCGCCAGGCGCGGGAAGAGCGCTTCGGCGTTGGTCCGGTCGATGGCGTCGGCCTGGCCGGGGGCGTAGTCGGGGTAGGTCTCCAGGTAGGTGTTGTAGTAGGTGCCCGCGCCCTGGGGTGCGAAGGGCCAGTCACTGCCGTAGAGGACGTGGCCGGGTTCGGCGAAGGCGAGCAGGGCGGGCAGGGCGCTGGGGCTGGCGGACAGCGCGGTGTCGAAGTAGAAGCGCTTGAGGTCGCGCAGTACGGCGTCGGCGCTGCGGTCCGGGTCCACGGCGAGCGGAGCCAGGCCGGAGAAGCGGTAGGCGGCGTAGGGCAGGAAGCCACCGCCGTGGGAGAGGATCACCCGGACGTTCGGGTAGCGGTTCATGACGCCGTTGAGCACCAGGTTGAGGGCGGTGCGGGTGGTGTCGAAGACGAAGTCCGCCAAGGGGGCCGGGGTGCCGGGGAGCAGTGGCATCGGGGGTTGGGCGGGGTGGATGAAGACGTTGGCGCGGCGTCGGTCGAGTTCGGCCCACAGCGTCTCGAAGTCGGGGTCGCCGAGGTAGCGGCCGTGCGCGTTGGACATCAGCACGACCCCGTCGGCGGCCAGGGCGTCGAGCGCGTACACGGCCTCGGCGACGGCGGCGTCGACGTCGGGCAGGGGGACGCTGGCGAAGTGGCCGAAGCGGTCCGGGCGGTCCTTGACGAGTTCGGCGGTGTACTCGTTGACGGCGCGGGCCAAGTGGCGGGCGTCGGCGTCGCCGTCGAAGTGGACGCCGGGCGCGGTGACCGAGAGCACGCCGGTGGCGATGCCCTGCTGGTCCATCATCGCGAGGGCGCTGCCGGCGCTCCAGGCGGGGACGGCCCAGCCGCCGGAATCCAGGCCGCGGGCGTCGAGGGCGTCGGCCCAGACCGGCGGGACGATGTGCTGGTGGACGTCGATGCGGGCGGGAAAGTTCATCACTAGCTCCTTAGCCCCCTAGTCATTAGCTTGCTAAGTAATTCATTGAGTAAGCTAACAATCATGCGAGAGGCGAGCAAGCACGGGGGCGCGGACGACCCGGCCCCCACCCCCGACGAAGGCGGCATCGAGGAGCTGGCGCGCGCCGCCGACCAGCTCTTCTACGCCATGCGGCGGTCACGGGCAGCCACCGTCGGGCGGTCGTCGGCCGGGCTGTCCCTGGCGCAGCTGGCGCTCCTCTACCCGCTCGCCGACGACATCCGGGGCGAGGGGCTGGCGGTCAGCAAGCTCGCCTCGCACGCCGACGTCAGCGTGCCGACCGCCACCCGGATGCTCAAACAGCTCGAAGCCACCGGCGTGGTCACCCGACGACGCTCCGACCTGGACGAACGCCAGGTCCTGATCCGCCTCACCGAGGACGGCGCCCGTCGGCTCGCCGCCATCCGCACCGACCTGCGGGCCCGGCAGTCGCGCGCCCTGTCGCATTTCACACCCCAGGAGCGCCGCGTCCTCACGACGCAACTGCACGAACTCGCCGGGCTGATCACCGACTTGACGCCCGGACCGGACCGGTAGGTCCCGGCCGGGACGGGTCCGGGTGCGCGTGCGGCGCGGTCCGACGCGCGCCACAGTGGGAGGTGCGGGCACTGCATCCGGAAGGAAGGCGGGCGGACCGTGAACGGCGACGACGCGCTGACGACATACCGGGGCAAGCGGCACTTCGACCGGACCGGCGAGCCGCGGGGCGGGCGGGCGCCCGCCGAGGACGCACCGCACTTCGTGGTGCAGATCCACGACGCCAGCACCCTGCACTTCGACTTCCGGCTGGAGGTCGACGGCGTGCTGAAGTCCTGGTCCGTGCCGAAGGGCCCGTCCGCCGATCCGCACGACAAGCGGTTGGCGATGCCCACGGAGGACCATCCACTGGAGTACCGGGAGTTCGAAGGCGTCATTCCGGCGGGCGAGTACGGTGCGGGCACCGTGATCGTCTGGGACGAGGGCAGCTACCGTCCGCTGCCGGGGCGCAGGAACCGCGGCCGCACCTTCGGCGAAGCCCTGGAGCACGGTCACGTGTCCTTCTGGCTCGACGGGAGCAAGCTGCACGGCGGCTACGCGCTCACCCGGTTCCGCAGCGGTGGCGCCGGAGAGCGGGAAGCCTGGCTGCTGGTCAAGGAGAACGACGAGCGGGCCGAGGAGCACGGCGCGCCCGACGCCCGCCGGGCGCGGTCCGTGCTCAGCGGACGGACCCTCGGACGCGTGGCCGAGGAGGCCGCCGAGGGTGGGGAACGCCGGTAGCACGGGCTGCCGGGCCGCGCCGTCCGCTTGGCGGCCCTCGGCTCAGTAGCCGCCCAGCAGGGTCCGCACCCTGCGCAGGGTGTCGGGGCCGACCGAGCTGTGCCAGCGTGCCGGGTCGGCGGGACGTCGTCCCCACAGCAGCAGGACGCGTACGGCCGCGTCGCTCTCGATGGTGGCCGGCCCTTCGGGGGCGGCGAGCCGGATGCTGCCGCCGTCCGCGTCGGCCACCACGACGACGTCATCGGTGCCCGGCGTGCGCAGGCGCCCCTCGAACCGGCCCTCGGGTCCCAGGTCGAGAGCGGTCCGGCCCCGTTTCAGCAGGGGCCGGCCGACCGACACGACGCTGCGCTCCGTCATCCACGGCTCGTTGAGCGCCTGCACGGCGGTGCGGTCGTCGCCGGTCAGGTCCCAGCGGTGCAGGATGAGTTCCTCGCGCAGGTGCTCCGCGAAGAAGGGCACCTTCACGGTTCGGCCGGTCCACTGCACCTCGGTGTCCGGCGAGAGGTCCCGTGCGGCGGCCGCGGCGACCTCGGTGAGCTGTTCGCAGCGGGCCGTGAACGCCGCCCACAGGTCGGCGTCGGACATCCGCCGGTAGGGCTCCTCCCGCTCGAAGCCCCGGGTCTCCACCGGTGTTCCGGCGAGGAACGCGCCGAGCACCCGGGCCAGTTCCTCGGCGTTGCCCGTTTGGTGGGCGAGGACGTCGCGCACCGTCCACGCCTCGCACCAGGTGCCGTCGTCGGGCCGCCGTGCCTGGACGGCGTGGAGGAACGGCGCCAGTTCCGGCAGGGTGTCGTTGACCTGTGAGGGGATCATGGGCCATGGGTATCCGGGCGGGGCCCCCGGCCAAACCGACCGGCGGCCGACCGGGCGCCGGTGCCGTTCCGGCGTGCGCGGCGTGCGGAACACCGCGCGGCACCCCGTCGGAGTAACCCGCGGCGCGGTGCCCCGGCGGCCACCGGCCCGCATGTGAGCCTGGCCCCGGCAACCGCTCGGCAGGAGGTGCAGGGATGAGTCGCTCGACGGCGACGCGCGTGCTCGTGACGGGCGCCGAACTCCTCGTCTGGTGGGCGGCGTTGACCGGGTTGTGGATGGTGCTCATCGGCAGCGTCGACACGTTGGAATGGGTGGTCGGTGCGCTCGCCGCACTGCTCGCCGCCTGCGCGGCCCATGAGGCACGGCGCGCAGCCAGCACCCCGTGAACGGCTGGACGGCCGCCGGCACCGCACTGTTCCTGTTCGGTGCGGCCCCGGCCGGTTGGGCGACGGCCACCGGACCGGCCGGACGCCGGGTGGTCGCGCAGAACACCGTGACCACACTGGTCAGCCTGGCCGTTCTGCTGCTGGCCCAGGGCTTCGCCCGCCCCGCATACCAGGATCCGGCCCTGGAGCTCGCGGTGCTCGGTCCGGCCGGGACGCTGTTGTACGCACGCCTGCTCGCGGACGACGTGGCGGCGCGCCCGGTAGCGCGACGGTCGTTGCGGATCACGACGTGGCTGAACTACCTCGCCGTCCTGCTGGTCGTCGGGGCGCTGTTGGTGCTCGGCAGCCGGGTCGCGGGGCGGGCGGTGTCGGCGGCCGGTTCGTCGGGACGCGGCTCGGTCCGGTCGACGGGCGGGACGTCCGATGGGTGAACGAGGGGGTCCGGGGTGACCGGTGTGCCGCTGCTGCTCGGCCTGCTCCTGGTGGCCGTGGCCGGCACCGCCACAGTGCTGGTGCGCGATCCCGTCCGCCAGTCGTTTCTGCTCTCCCTCCTCGGGCTCGCGCTCGCGTTGCTCTTCCTGCTCCTCCAGGCACCGGACGTCGCCCTGTCCCAACTGGCCGTCGGTTCCGCGCTGACGCCGCTGATGGTGCTGCTGTCCGTGCGGAAGGTGCGGCGCCGCGCCCGCGGTGCGCGGCGTACGGAGCGGGCATGAGCAGGCGGGTCCGGCGGCGGCCAGCCCGGGCCGGCCGGTCAGCGGGTCGCCGCCGCCCGCACCTCCTCGGCGAGGGTCGGGTCCAGCGCGACGCGGACCAGAGCGGAGGCGAACGCGGCGGCCCGTCCCGCTGGGACCAGCCGCGCGAGCTTCCCCGGATCGTCCGGCAGCCCCAGCCGCTCCGCGCCCTGCACAGCCTTCGGGTCGAGGAACGGGGCGTACTCCGGCCAGACGCCCTGCACTTCACGCAGGAAGATCGCGGATCCGGTGGGCCCGACGCCCGGCAGTTCCTGGAGCATCCGGCGCAGCGCGTCGGCGTCGCCGTCGGCCGTCTCCCGCATCCGGCGCAGATCGCCGCCGTACCTGTCCAGCAACAGTTCCGCACCCTCGCCGAGTCGGGTGGCGGTGCCCTCGTCGTAGCGTCGGTACCCGCCCGCGCCGAGGGCGTCCACGCGCTGCTGCCAGGTGGCGTCGAGCATGCGGCGCGGGGTGCCCAGTCCCGCGTCGCGCAGCGCCCGCAGCGTGGCCACGGCGATCGACGCGCGGATGCGGGTGCTGAGCAGATCCGCCAGCACCGCGAGTTGGTAGAGCGGCTGCGGCGTGTTCCGCAGCGTGATGCCGCTCTGCGCCGCGTACGTCTCGCCGTGGCGCGCCAACAGGGCCCGGACGAGGTCCTGTTGGCGTGCACCGGATGCGCCGTTCATCGCCACCCTCCGCGCCGTGCGCCGAGCCTTCCACCGGGGCCCCGCGCCAACCACTCCGCGGCGCGCCCCTCCCCCTCGACCGTTCCCTTCTCCGTCAACCCGTTCGCCACCATGCAATGCCCTCCGTCGGTCTCTCGGGGAGATCCGAGTACCGGACTCCGCCCGGAATCCGGTACGCAATCCGGTACGCAATCCGGCGATCCGCCCGGGCGCCGTGCCGCCCCGCCGCCGTACGCTTCGTCCCGTGGTGCTGCCCCGTACGGCCCCTTACGGCCCCGGCTTCCGTACCCGCGGCCCGGGCCGGCAGAAACCGTCACTGCTCCGCCGGCGGCACGTCGTATGGGCCATGTGCGTGCATACCGGTGCCACGACGGCCGTCGCCACCCCCGTCTCGCTCGGGGACACGGAACGCGCGACTTCTGCCCGAGCCCCGCCGTCGTACGGTGGACAGAACGCTCTTCTCCCGTGGACGGAGATCGCCATGACCGTGCCGCAACCCCCGGGACCGCCCGGACCGACCCGCCCCGACCCGGTCCCACCCACACCGGGCCCGAACCCCGGTCCGCCGGGCCCGCAACCGGGTCCCGCGCCCGGGCCCGTCCCCGCACCACCACCCGGCCCCGACCCGCTGCCGCCGCCCCCTCTGCGGCCCGAACCGGACCCCGTGCCGCCCGTCCCGACCCCGCCGACACCGGGCCCCACTCCCGGCCCCGCCCCTGGCCCGCGCCCCGCCTCCACCGGCCCGCTCCGCCGCGACCCTGGCACCGGCGCTTTCGGGTGATCCGCACGACACGTCATGCACCGTCGGGGCACTGGCCGGGGCGCTGGCCGCCCCGGCGCGAACGCCTGGATGCGCAGCACGGGCCGGGCGTCCGCTGACGCGGTACGCCCGGCCCGTGTTGCGGGAAGTCAGTGTTGCGGGAAGTCAGTGTTGCGGGTGGGGGTGTGCGTGGAACAGGGACCGCCGGTGCTTGGTGCTCGTGCCCCGGGTGAGTCGACCGGCCGTCATGCGCAGTTGGATGGCGTGGACGACTTCGACGGCCCCCAGGACGATGGCCATGATGCCCGCCACCACGGTCAGCGCGGCGATCGACCCGAACGGCGAGACGATCAGCACGATGCCTGCCAGCAGGGTGATGATGCCCAAGAAGAGCTGCCAACCACGCGCGGGCATTTCGGGAGACGAGCCCGCGGCCGCCGTCATCATGATGCCGCGCAACAACCAGCCGAAGCCGATCCAGAGTGCGAGCAGCAGGATCGACTGCAGGGTGCCGCGGAAGCAGACGAGGCCGAGCAGGAGGGAGAGCGCACCCGTGATGAAGTGCAGGGCACGCAGGTGTCCGGGCACGTGCACGCCGAACGCCGCGGCCAGTTGGAATACCCCGCTGACCACCAGGAAGATGCCGAAGACGATTCCGACGACGTGCAGGGTCCGGTGCGGCCAGGCCAGGACGACGACGCCCAGGGCGATCGACGCCAGGCCGATGGTCAGCAGGGCCTGCCAGCCTAGGTTCGCCATGGCGCCCAGCGCCTCGCCCGCGGGACCGGCTCGCTGGGCGTGGGGCTGACTGTTGCCCGAGGATGCGGAGGGTGTTGTCATGCCGCCCACCTTTCTCATGGACCAGCACGGTCGGGTCACGTCTCTCCATCGTCACCCCATCGGCCCAGTCCCGCTCGCGGGGCAGGACGCGCCAGGCATGGACGCCATCCACGCACAGCGTCCGAGCACCCCGCCGAAGGGCGCAGCGTGCCCGAACGGCTCCGGCCTGTGGTCGTGACACCAGGCACCCGTCGTGGCGGGGGCGGGCGGCAGGCGGCAGGCGGCAGGCGGCAGGTGCCGTTCCGCGGGACTGTACGGGACTGTAGATGCCGAGGCCCGCGCGACAACGCCCCCAGTCACACGGGCCTTGAGCGGGGACTTCCAGCGTGAACACCCCAGCAGGCGGCGCGGGTTCGTAGTCACACACGGCGCCGGAATCCGCGGTCCGGTCGGGGCGTCAGGGCATGGGTTGGTGACGGGACTCTCCGCCAGACTTCGCCGAAGACGTCCTCGGCGAATCGCTGTGGTCGAAGCAGCGGGCAGCGCTGGACGCGATCGTCCATCACGAGCGGGTCGCCGTACCGCCCGGGTCCGGCGTCGGTAAGACGCACCTCGCCGCCGCGTTCGTCACGGCGCGCTGCCCGGTCCGGTAGGCCCGCTACCGCTACCGCTACCGCTACCGGTGGGACACCCGGCCAGAGACCCGCCGCCTGAAACAGCGCCTGTCCTCGGTCGCTCTACGGCCGGTACACGTGTGGCGTGGTGGTACTCAGGACGGCGAACCCGAGGCGTTGCAGGATCGGGCGGCTCTGGCTGGAGGCGTCGACTTGCAAATAGCGATAGCCGCGTTCGGCGGCGATACGGGCTCGGTGGGCGACCAGCGCCCGGTAGATGCCCCGGCCGCGCCATGCCGGCACAGTGCCCCCGCCCCAGAGGCTGGCGAACGCGGTGCCTGGGTGCAGTTCCATCCGCGCGGCGCACACCGGCAGGTCACCGGCCATCGCGACGACCATACTGAAGCTTTCCGGCTTCCCAACCAACTGGGAGAGCATGCGGTGGCGAAGCCGGCTGGCGCTCGTGCCGAATGCCTGTTCGTGGACGTCCGCCGCGAGATCCACACCGGATCGGCCGGTGACCGACTGCAAATGGACGCCTTCAGGTAGTTCGACGTCGATGGAAAGGTCGTTGATCTCGGCGACCATCAAGGTCTCCTCAGGCTCGGGGGAGAACCCCGCAGCCCTCAGCCGCGCAGCAAGATCACCGGGCTGGTCGTGACCATACAGCTTCCATTCGAACTCCCGCCCCAGCGAGGCGAAGTGCTGGACTTGTGTCGTGATCGCCGCGTCCGCCGTGGCCTCATTCAGGTCGGACCAGACGACGCCGTTCCACTCGCCGTCGCCAGCGCCGACCTGCCGCACCACGTCGCCGATCCGCTCGACCCTCGCCCCAGGATCGTCGGCTCGCGCATCCTGTCGCATCTGCCGGTCGAACAGGGAAAGTACCGCTTCAGGGTCCATCCACCCAGTCGATCACCGAACGAACGAAGGCAGCAACTGGATTCCCCGACCCCCGCCCCCGCCGGCGAAACCGCAGTTCATCAGGGGTGCGTCAAGAGGGGTGGGCGCTTCTTGCGGGCCGCTGGGGCATGGCATTCGATGGGGCTGTGAACGGTGTCCGGTTCGTCTTCGACCACCCGCCCCATCCCAAGGGGCAGCGGCGCGCCGCGCGCTGCCTGACGACGTCCGGGTCCTGCTGACGCGCCTTCCGCGGCACTGCGGGACCGCCGTGACCAACGGCGGCGCCGCCCGCGCCCTGGGGCCCGGCGGCCCTCTCCCCCGCGGCGGTCGTCTCCGCCCGGCGCGCAGAGGAACCGTCGAGCGCGACCGTCCCTCACGCAACACCGCGTGAGGCGGCACGCCGGCCCCACCCAACCGACCCGTACGGCCCGTTCGGCCTCCACCACCCGTTCGGGCCATGCGGCCAGCACGTCAGCCACCACGTGCCGGCGAACGCCGTTCCGTCCGGCGGGCCGGTCCGCGCCCTTCGTGACACCCATGAGGAACTCCTGTGATCGAACTTTCGCCCCGTCAACTCCCGGACCGCACCGAGTGGTTCATGGATGGTCCTCCCGGCGCGACCGCGCTGGCGGAACACGCGCTCCTCACCGGCACCGGCCGTTGGTGGGCCGACCGGGCGCACGACCCGCGTGCCGTGGTGGTCGCCTGTGCCGACCATGTGCTGTTCCGGGGGGACCCCACGGCGCTCGCGCCGCTCTCGCTGGCCGGGTTCGCCGCGCACTACGCCCAGGCACCCGACCGCTTCCTCCCCCTGCTGGGCAGTGCGTTCGACCTGCTGGTGCCCTGGGAGCGCATGGTGTACCTGTTGCGTGAGCCCCAGGCAGTGGTGCGCCCGCCCCGTGGCGTTACGGTGCGCCGACTTCTCGCACAGGACGCCGAGGCACTGGGCGCGCTGAGCGCACCGGGCGTGGACGTCCCCTGGATCCATGCCAGTTGGGGAGGCCCGGTGGGGTTGGCCGCCTCCGGGCACTGTTGGGGGGCGTTCCGGGACGGGGGCCTGGTCGCCGTCGCCTGTACGTATTTCCGTGGGGCCACGCACGAGGACATCGCCTGTGTGACGCTGCCGGCGCACCGCCGGCAGCGGCTCGCCCTGGCCTGCGTCACCGCGCTGTGCCGGGACGTCACTGCGCGCGGACACCTGCCGAGTTGGACCTGTTCCCGGGACAACCGCGCCAGTCGCCTCCTGGCCTGGACGGCCGGTTTTCGCCTGGCGGACGAGTATGTGCACTACGCCGTCGGACAGCCGGTACGGCCCGCGGTCGGGCTGGTCGTCTGAGTGGCGATGCCGGGCGGCGGGTGGTGATGCGGGGGAAAGCGGTCAAGGAACCGTCAGGGATGCCCCTCCCCGCGCAAGGGAAGCGCCAACGACCCCGCGGTTGCCACGTTGCCGCGCTTTCGATGGAACGGTACGGACAGGGCGCGGGTGACCGTGTCACGCAGAACCGTGGCGCACGTGGTCGTGCCACGGGACGAGGAATGGGGAACTGACGCATGAGCAGGCCGGGCGGGCGCGTCGTGGTGGGCGTGAGCGGTTCGCTGGGAAGTCTGACCGCTCTGCATCGGGCCGCCGGCGAGGCCCGCGCCAGGAACGCCGCGTTGTGCGCCGTGCTTGCCTGGGAGCCGCCGGGCGGCAACATCCCGCACCGTGGCGGGCCCGGCCCGACGTCCACCGCTGCCTGGCGCGGCATGGCGGTCGACCGCCTCACCGAAGCCCTCGACGACGCGTTCGGCAGCGCCGGGCCCGGCATGCCGATGGAGCGGATCGTCGTGTGCGGCAAACCCGGGGCGGTCCTGGTGGCGGTCGCCGATCGGGCCGACGACCTGCTGGTCGTCGGGGCCGGTCCGCGCGGCCGGCTGCACCGCGCGATGTGGCCCTCCGTAGGGCGGTACTGCCTCGCGCGCTCCTGCTGCCCGGTGCTGGCCGTGCCGCCGTCTCCGCTCCACCGCACGCTGCACACCGTGCACCGCCGCAACGCGTGGAACCTGCCGTTGACGACGCAGGGGTTGACGGAGAGCCGCTGAGCCGGCGGGCATCCGCCGCCGGCTCACGAGAGGCGGCGCAGATACGGGTCGGTGGCCCGGTGAGGCGCGGGGCGGAAGCGGGCGTCGACGACGCTGCAACCGTCCGTCCGACCGGGCGATCACCGGGTGGCACTCGGCTGTGGTGAGTTCGGGCAGGTCAAAGACCTCATCCTTCCCCGGTTCGAACGGCCCCGGAGCGGCGGCGGCCGCCGTCCGTGGGCCGTGCCTGGCTGGTGGGGCGCGGGCCGTGTGCCGTGCCGCCGCCTCCCTACGACCGCTGTCCCTGGGGCGGCGACGGCTCCAGCGTGCGGTCGTCGGGCTGCTCCGGGCAGGGGCACCGCCCGGCCCTTCCGCCCGCCGCCGGCCGGCCCGTGCGTTCGAACGGATCGCCCAGGGCGCGCTCCTGCCCGATCCCGGGCCGAGGGCACGGTTACCCTGCCCGGACGCTGATCGGCCACCCCGCATCCCGAACCGGCGGCACCCCACCCGGCGTCCACCGGTCGTCCACGAAAGGCCTCCTCATGACCGCAGCGCAGACCACCACGCTCGGGCCGGAGAGCGACCTGCCCGCCGTCTTCGAACTCGCGCAGCAGCTGCGCGTGGACTCGGTGCGCGCCAGCACCGCCGTCGGCTCCGGACACCCCACGTCGAGCCTGTCCGCGGCCGATCTGATGGCTGTCCTGATGACCCGTCACCTGCACTACGACTGGACCGCGCCCGACAATCCGGCGGGCGACCACCTGGTCTTCTCCAAGGGGCACGCGTCCCCGCTGCTGTACGCGATGTTCAAGGCCGCCGGTGCCGTCACCGACGACGAGTTGATGACGACGTACCGCCGGTTCGGCCACCGTCTCCAGGGCCACCCCACTCCCGTGCTGCCCTGGGTGGACCTGGCCACCGGTTCGCTCGGGCAGGGCATCGCCTACGGCGTGGGCATCGCGCTGGCCGGCCGGGACCTGGAGAAGGAGCCCTACCGGGTGTGGGTGCTGTGCGGGGACAGCGAGATGGCCGAGGGGTCCGTGTGGGAGGCCCTCGACAAGGCCGGGCAGCACCGGTTGGCCAACTTCACCGTGCTCGTCGACGTCAATCGGCTCGGCCAGAGCGGACCCACCGAGTTGGAGTGGGACACCGCCGCCTACGCCCGCCGGGTGGAGGCGTTCGGGTGCCGGGCGCTCGTGATCGACGGGCACGACGTGGCGGCGATCGACCAGGCGCTGACCACCGCAGCGGACGGCCTGGCCCCCACCGTAATCGTCGCCAGGACCGTCAAGGGCCGCGGCGTGGCCGAGGTGGCCGACAAGGAGGGGTGGCACGGGAAGGCGCTGCCCGCGGATCTGGCCGAGCGGGCCGTCGCCGAACTGGGCGGCATCCGTCACCTGCGCGTGCGCGGCCCCCGACCGCCGGACGCGGCGCCCGCCCCCGCGTCGCCGGCCGAGCCCGTCGAGTTGCCCCGCTTCGATGTCGGCGACGCCGTCGCCACCCGCGTCGCGTTCGGCCGGGCGCTGGCCGCCGTCGGCGCCCGGCCGAACGTCGTCGCCCTGGACGCCGAGGTCGGCAACTCCACCCACGCCGAGGACTTCGCGAAGGCCCACCCGGAGCGGTACTTCCAGACGTACATCGCCGAGCAGCAGATGATCGCCGACGCCGTCGGCATGGCCGTACGCGGCTACCGCCCCTACGCCACCACCTTCGCCGCGTTCCTGACCCGCGCCCACGACTTCATCCGCATGGCCGCCGTCTCCCAGGTCACGATGGCGCTGTGCGGCACCCACTGCGGCGTCGAGATCGGCGCCGACGGCCCCTCCCAGATGGGGCTCGAAGACCTCGCCATGATGCGCGCGGTCCACGGTTCGACCGTCCTGTACCCCAGCGACGCCACCTCCGCGGCGGCCCTGACCGCGACCATGGCCGACCTCGACGGCATCTCCTACCTGCGCACCACCCGCGGCGCGTACCCGGTCCTCTACGGCGGCGACGAGACCTTCCCGGTCGGCGGTTCCAAGACCCTCCGCCACGGCGGGCAGGACCGGGTCACCCTGATCGGCGCCGGCGTCACCCTGCACGCCTGCCTGGCCGCCGCCGAACGCCTTGCCGACGACGGCGTCGAGGCCCGCGTCATCGACCTGTACTCCGTCAAGCCCGTCGACGCCGACGCCCTCGCGCGGGCCGCCCGGGAGACCGGCGCCCTGGTCGTCGTCGAGGACCACCACCCCGAGGGCGGCATCGGCGAAGCCGTCCTGTCGTCGCTCGCGGCCACCGGCGACCGTCCCGCCTTCGCCCATCTCGCCGTCACCGTCCTGCCCGGCTCCGGCACCACCGACGAGCTCCTCGACGCGGCCGGCCTCTCCGCCGACCACGTGGCCCGGGCCGCGCGGGCGCTGCTGCGGCCGTAGTCCCGCACGTCGCCGGTGGCGCGCGGCGGCCCGCAGCGGTGCCTCGCGCCACCGGCGATGTCGGTCCACGGTCCGGGCGGGGAACCCACCTCGCTCACAGGTCGTGCGGCCTGGTGGAGGCCGGGCCGGAGGGCCGTCATCAGCGGCTTATACTCCCCTGCGGGTCTTCGACGGGTGGGGGAGTTCACGGGCGTGCGGCAGCTTCGATTGGCTCTCCTCGGCCCGCTCCAGGCATGGCGCGGCGACGTGCCGCTGGCCCTCGGCCCGGTGCGCGAACAGGCACTGCTCGCCGCGTTGTTGCTCCGCCCCGGCACGACGGCCAGCCGGCAGCAACTCCTCGACGGCGTGTGGGGCACGGATCAGCCCGGGACCGGCGCCAAGGTTCTTCCGGTCTACGTGCACCGGCTGCGCAAGTGCCTGGACGACGCCGGCGCCGGCCCGGCGGAATCCGTGATCGTCACGGACCGCGGGGGCTACCGCTTCGTACCGCGGAACGTGTGGGTGGACGCGGCACACGTGACGGAACTCGCCGCCGAGGCGACGGCGGCGAGGGACGGCGGCGATCCGGAGGCCGCGGCGGACGCCTGGTCCCGGTCGCTGGCACTGTTCCGCGGCGAGCCGCTGGCCGGGATTCCCGGGCCGTTCGCGCAAGGGGAACGACTGCGGCTGACGGAGTACCGCCTGGCCCTGGTCCAGGACAAGCTGGACTGCGAACTCCGCCTGGGCCGGCAGGCGACCGCCGTCGGCGAACTGTTCGCGCTGACGGAGGCGCACCCGTACCACGAGGCGCTGGCCGCCCTGTTGATGCGCGCCCTGTACGTCGCCAACCGGCAGGCCGACGCCCTGGACGTCTTCGCCAAGGTGCGCCGTCGTCTGGTGGCGGACCAGGGGGCGGAGCCGGGTGCCGAGCTGCGGCAGGTGCACGAGGCGGTGCTGCGCGGCGACGACGCCCGGCTGATCGGCACCGCCGTGCGGCCGGAGCCCCGGCGGCCGGCACCGGCGCACCCCGTGGCCGCCCGCCGGGAGCGCCGGGTGCGCAACGAACTCCCGGTCGGCGTCGGGGACTTCGTCGGTCGGGACCGGGAACTCGCGCTCCTCGGCGCGCCGGTGGCCGACGAGGAGGGCGTGACGGTCCGCGCGGTGGACGGCATGGCCGGGGTCGGCAAGACCGCGCTGGTGGTGCGCGCGGCGCGGGCGGGCCGGGAGCGGTATCCGGACGGCTGTCTCTTCGTCGACCTGCACGGGTACCGCGAGGATCGCGGGGCGTCGGGTCCGCAGCGGGTGCTGCGCCGGTTGTTGCGGGCGGTCGGCGCCGACGAGGGCGAGGACGGGGAGGACCTGGACGAGTTGGCCGCCTCGTGGCGGACGGCCACCGCTGCGCTACGGCTGCTCCTGGTGCTCGACGACGCGTCCGGCGCCGAGCAGGTGCGTCCGCTGCTGCCCGCCGGCCCAGGCAGCATGCTGCTGGTGACCAGTCGTCAGCGACTGACTGGCCTGGACGTGGACCGCAGGCTCTCGCTGGCGCCGCTCGACATCGACGACGCGATGGGGCTGCTCGGTCGCATCGTGGGCGGCTCGGGGACCCCGCACGAGGACGGCGCGATCCGCCGGCTGGCCGGCCTGTGCGACCAGCTGCCGCTGGCCCTGCGGATCGCCGGTGCGCGGTTGCAGAACCGTCCGTCGTGGGCGCTGCGCTCCCTGGTGGACCGGTTGGCGGACGACGAGCGGCGGCTCGGCGAACTCGCGGTCGAGGACCGCAGCGTGGCGGCCGCGTTCCAGCTCTCCTACGACCAGTTGCCGGTCGCCGCGCAGCGTGCGTTCCGGGCCCTGGGACTGTCGCCCACCGTGGAGTTCGACGCGTTGGCGTTGGCCGCGATGCTCGACTGGACGCGGCTGGTGGCCGAACACGTCCTGACGAGCCTGGTCGATGCGAGCCTCGTCCAACAGGTGGCGGCCGACCGCTACCGCTTGCACGATCTGGTCGCGGTGTACGCGCGACGGGTCGCGGCCGATTTTCCCGCGGAGGTCGCGGAGGTCCGGGACGGGGTGTTCCGGTTGTACGTGGCCGCCGCCCGCCGTTCGAGCGACTGGGGGCCGTCCGCCTTCCCGACCGGTCCGACGCCGGGAAGCGCGCCGTTCGCCGACTGGGAGGAGGCCACGAACTGGCTGGACGCGGTGGGCGCCGAGCTGGTCGACGTGGTCGGGCACGCGGTGGGCGTGGGCAAGTTGGACGAAGCCTGTTGGCTCACCGAGGGGCTGTTCGACTACCTCACCCGGCAGGGCCGGTTCCACGAGTGCCGCACCGCCCTGGAAACGGTGCTTCCCCTGGTCACCGTGGTCACCGACCGGCGGATGGCCGCCGAACTCCGCACCTGCCTGGGGATGCTGTACGGGCTGCAGGGTCGGTACGCGCAGGCCCACCCCTGGTTGACGCAGGCCCTGGAGATCAGCCGCGGATCCGGCGACCTGCTGGAACAGGCCAGGGCCCTGGGCAACCTCGGCACGTTCGCCAACCTACAGGGCCGGGTCGAGGACTCCATGGGCCACTTCGCCGAAGTGGCCCTGATCGTCGGCGAGTTGGACGACGCCTGGCTCACGGCCGTGGTCACGGCGACCGTCGGCGACATGCACCACCAGCTGGGCGAGCACGACCGGGCGTACGAGTGCTACACCGAGGCGATCGTCCTCGCCGAGCGGGTCGAGAGTCCACGGCTGCTCGGCAAGACGCTGCTCCGCCTGGGAATCCTCCATCTCGACCGCGGCCGGGCCCGGGACGCCGTCGACGCGTTGCGCCGGGCCGGGGACCTGGCCGCCCGTCTGCGGGACGTGCCGCTCTACGCGGCCGTCCTCGGCAGGTCGAGCATCGCCGAGGCGTGCCTGGGCAACGTGGAGCAGGCGGCCGAACTCGGCTGCCTGGCGCGCCGGGTGCTGAACGGGCAGATCGACCCGGCGTCCGAGGCGCTCCGCACCCGGCTGGTCTGGAACGACGTCGCGGCGGAAGACCTCGCCGGGTCGCGTGAGTTCTTCGAGCGGTCGGTGGCCCTGCCCGACGCCGGCGCCAACCGTGCACGGGTCTCCTCCTTCCTGGACGGCATCCGCCGCCAACGGGACGCGCGGGTCACGGACTTCTAGGGCGCTGCTGACGGCATCGGTCCGGCCGCACGTCGTGGGCCGGGCTCCCTGGAGTTCCCGGATCGTGCCTGCATCGGACGTCAGCGACGCTAGCCGTGACCGTTGACATCGCGCTGACATGGCGATGACTTCGCTGGTGGTGCGGACGTTCGGAACCGGGTGCGGCGGTGCGCGGGTCCGCGCGTGGCGCGGGCGGGACCCGGCTCGTCCGGCTCGGGGCGCGCGGGCGACGGCGGGGTGGTGCAGTGACTGCCGCACGGGCGGCCGGTCCGCCGATTTCCCGACGACGGAGATCCGGCCCTCCCTCACCGGCCGCCGATTGGCCCGACAGGGTGGTGCAGGCACTCGCCGACGCCGTGCGCGCCGGGAACGGTGGTGGCGGCTGCTACCTTCGCGAACTGGTTGAGGGCCCCAGGCAATGACGCCGAGGCTGACCATGGTTGTGAGCGGAGGCAACGGTGACTGACGCGAGGGACGTTCCGGACGCGTTGACGGACAACCGCTTCAAACGCCGGAGCTTCCTGGCATCGGCTGCCGTCGCGGCCGCCACGCCGGTCGCGGCCGCCGGTGCGGCGCAGGCCGCCGAACCCCCGGTGGACGGGCCGCGCACTGCTCCCGGTCCCGACTCCGGCACGGTGGGACGCCTCCTCGCCGTTCCCCAAGAGGCCCGCGGGATGGCCTGGATCCGGGACTCGCTCCAGGTCGCCTTGGCGCTCGAACTCGCCACGATTCCCACGTACTTGTGTGCCTGGTGGTCCATCAAGGACCGACGCAGCGAGGTCGCCCGTTTGATCCGACGCATCGTCGGCGACGAGATGTTCCACTTGGGCGTGGTGTCCAACCTGCTGGTCGCGGTGGGCGGGCGTCCCAGGATCAGGGACGCCGCACCCGACTTCCCCGGCCCGCTGCCCGGTGGTGTGCGCGCCGACGTGACCGTGTACCTGGCGGGGCTCAGCAAGGCGTTCGTGCGCGACGTGATGATGGCGATCGAGGAGCCCGAGGCCCCGCTCGCGCAGCGTCTGGACAACTCCGTCAGCGTGGGGGCCTTCTACAGCGAACTGCAGCAGGCGTTCCACAAGGTGGATCCCGAACTGTCCACGCGGGGGCAGCTGTCCAAGCACATGGGCTCGGACGAGTTGCGGCCCGTCGCGAACCTCGACGACGTCGAGTGGGCCATGGAGATGGTCAAGGAACAGGGCGAGGGCACCTCCAGTTCCCCGTCCGACACGTTCGAGGACGACCATCCGGCCCACTACTACGCCTTCGGTGAGATCTACCACGGCCGGCGGTTGCGCAAGGACCGGGGCAGGTGGCGGTTCACCGGCGCTCCCGTGCCGTTCCCGGAGACCCGCCCCATGGCGCGGGTGCCGGAGGGGGGCTGGCACCGTCCCCCGGAGCACGTGCGGCGCCTCCTGCACCGCTTCGACGCCAACTACCACGCCGTGCTCAGCGCCCTCGAACGGGCCTGGGACGGCGGCGGCCACCGTGCCCTGGACGCGGCGGTGCACGCCATGCACGGGCTGGGGACCCCCGCGGTGGAGTTGATGGAGATCGAGCGTCCCGACGCCCCGGGCACCTACGGTCCCGAGTTCCGGCCGTTCCCGGACCGCCGCGCCATCTGACCGGCGCGCCCGGACCCGCGTCGGGTGCCGCCCGTGCCGCACCTGCTGCGGCACGGGCGTTGCCGTAGAGGCCGGGCCGGCGGGCCGCAAGGCCGTCACCGGCCGCCGGCGAGGCGGCGCTGTTCGAGGTAGATGCCGGTGAAGACGGCGACCTTGGCCCGCAGCACCCAAGGGTCGAAGGGCTTGCCGATGTAGTCGACGGCGCCGGCGGCGTAACCGCGCGCGGAGTGCTCGGGGTCGGTGCCCATGGCGGTGAGGAAGATGATGGGCACGTCGTGGGTCCGGGGGCGTCGTTTGATGTGGGCGGCGGTTTCGTAGCCGTCCATGTCCGGCATCTGGACGTCCATGATGATCACGGCGAAGTCGTCGTGGTCGAGCAGGGCCTTGAGGGCCTCGCGGCCCGAGGGGACCGCGACCAGTTCCTGGTCGAGGGTGGCCAGGACGGCCGTCATGGCCAGCAGGTTGTCGGGCTGGTCGTCGACGATGAGGACCTTGGGCATGGCCAGCGGAGCCGCGGGTGAGACGGCGACGGCGGCCTGCTGCACGTGTTCGACCGCGTCCAACTGGCGCTCCAGGAGGGCGCAGCGCTGTTCGGCCTCGTCACGCCGTATTTGTGCCTCGTGCAATTGGGCGGACAGGCGGGTCATTTCGTCGTGGAGCCGGTCACGTTCGTGCAGCAGCTCCGTGACGTCGAGGTTGGCCGCGGCCAGGCGTTCGGCCCGTTGCCGTTCCGCGCTCCATTCGGCTTCCAGTTGGTTCAGGCGCACTTCCAGGTCGGCGATGCGGTGCTTGCGGTCCAGTAGGGCGTCGCCCAGCGCGTCGCCGCGGGCGGTCGAGCGGCGCGAGACGCGGTCGGCCTCGGCGAGTTGCTGTTCGAGCACCTCGACCGCGTGCCGGGGCGAGGCGCCGGTTTCCACCGCCGTCCGGTGCAGTCGCCGCACCAGGTCGATGGCGTCCGGGGTGGCGGCCATGCCGCGGTGCTCGGCGACGTCGGTGAAAAGGTCCATCACCACCTCCCAAGGCGGGATGCGGGAACCGCCGAGGTAGCGGGAGAACGTACCGGCGTCGCGCACCCGTCGGGCGGCGTAGCGGCGCACCGAGACCTCCAGGCCCTCGAACAACTCCCGCAGTGCGAGGGCCAACGCACGGGACTCCGGTGTCAGGTGCTCGCCGAGGGGACGCAGTTCACCCACGGATGCTTCCGCCCTTCACCCGTTCCGTGCCCGCCGCCGGCCGGCCGGTGGCGGCGTCCGGGGCGATGGCCCGGTTGCACACCGGCAAGGCCGCGCCGGCGGCGGCGAGCCCGGCGAGGATGGCGCGCGCCGTTCCGTCGCCGGCCAGCACCGACAACAGGCCGACGCCGATTCCGGTCAGCGCCACGAGCAACAGCACCAGCGCCGCCCGCACCGACACAAGCGAACGATCCATCGCACCTGCCCTCCTTCACCCGCCACAGGGCGGTCGGGGGCGGCGGGCCCCGAGTGGGCCGCCTCGCCCTGCGCCACACCATGGCGCCCGGTGAACCCGTTGCGCCAGGCAACCGAAGAATCGGCAACGGCGGGTGCCCGTTGCGGTGTCGTCCGCCGCCCCCGCAACGCGTCACCTGCGCAGATCGGGGGCGCCCTGCCGGTGGTGGCGTTGCGGCAACGCCCGAGAGGTGGTGGGCGCGGTGTTGACGCTCGCACCGGGCCGGCGCTGCGCGTCGCCGCCGATTCCGTCCGGCGTGGCGGAGTGCGGCGGCGGCCACTCCTCGACCGGGCGGCGCGGGGAACTCGGCGGCAACGACGCGGTCAGGCGCCCGCGGTCACGGCCTTGAGTTCGGCGAGCAACTCGCGGATGAGGTGCGTCAGGTCCCGCTCGCCGCCCCCTTCGATCCAGCGCTCGAAGGCGATCTTGAACACGGCGACCGCCGCCTCGGCCGTCAGGCGCGCGGTCGGCTCGCCGACGCCGCGGCGGCGCAGGGTGTCGGCGAGCGCGGCGGACAGCGAGGCGAGCTTGATCAGCTCGCGTTCGCGGAGTTCGGCGTTGGCGACGATGACGGCCTGCCGCCGGCTGACGTGGTCGAAGCGGTCCTGGAACTGCGCCGCGACGACTTCGAGGGCCACGGTCACCGCGTCGATCGGTGCGGCGACGTCGGGCGCCTCGGTGACGGTGTGCACGAACAGGTCCTGGAGGGAGCCGGCGCCGGCGAACAGGACCTCGCGCTTGTCGGGGAAGTGCCGGAAGAACGTCCGCTCGGTCAGTCCCGCCCGCTTGGCGATCTCCGCCACGGTGGTCTGTTCGTATCCGCGCTCGGTGTAGAGCTCCAATGCCGCCTGCTCAAGTCGGCCACGCGCGTTGGGCTCCCATCGACTCATGACCGGCATCCTACGCGATGACAGTGACTGACATCGTCGTGGTATCTTCGATGACAGTCACTGACATCGTTCGACCCTCGGCGATCTCTGTCGGCGGGGGCGAGAGCACTGGGAGATTTCCTCATGCGCGTATTCGTCACGGGCGCCTCCGGGTTCATCGGTTCCGCCGTCGTTCCCGAACTCATCGGTGCGGGCCATCAGGTCATCGGGCTCGCCCGCTCGGACGCCGCCGCCGACGCCTTGACGCACGCCGGTGCACAGGTGCACCGCGGCACGCTCACCGACCTCGACAGCCTGCGGGCCGGCGCCGCCGCCTCGGACGGCGTCATCCATCTCGCGTTCATCCACGACTTCTCGCGGCACCGGGAGGCGGCACGCACCGATCTCTGCGCGATCGAGACCCTCGGCGCCGCCCTGGAGGGGTCCGGCCGACCCCTGGTCATCGCCTCCGGCACACTGGGGGTCAGCGAAGGGCGGGTGGCGACCGAACAGGACGCCCCCGGAACCGGCTCGACCGCGGGCCCTCGGGCCGCCGCCGCGCGCACCACGCTCGCCCTGGCCGCCCACGGGGTCCGCTCGTCGGTGCTGCGACTGCCGCCGTCGGTGCACGGCGAAGGCGATCGCGGCCTGGTCGCGTCCCTCATCGCCACCGCCCGCGACAAAGGCGTCTCCGGCTACGTCGGCGACGGCTCCAACCGGTGGTGCGCAGCGCATCGCAGCGACGTCGCCCGGCTGTTCCGTCTGGCGCTGGAGGGCGCCCCTGCGGGGTCCGTACTGCACGGCATAGCCGAGCAGGAGGTACCGGTCCACACCATCGCCGAGGCGATCGGCCGGCACCTCGACCTTCCCGCCGTCCCCGTATCGCGTGAGTACGCGGAGCGGCACTTCGGCTGGCTCGGAGTCTTCCTCGGGGCCGACGCTCCGGCCTCCAGCGCGCTGACCCGCGAACTCCTCGGGTGGCAGCCGACCCACCACGGACTCTTGGCGGACCTGGAGCAGGGGCACTACTTCCGGGACGACGCGAGCCGTTCCACTACCGCCTAGCAGTCGACCTCAGGGCCGTCCGCAGCCGCTGCCGGCCGCACGACGCACGGCACCTCCCGCACGCGCGGAGCCCCTTGGCGCGTGCGGGAGGCGGATCACCGTCGGATCAGTTGGTGCAGGCGTCGAGCATCGAGCCCAGCGCCTTCTTCTCGTCGTCGGTCGAGGTCAGCTTCCACACGGACTTGACGTGGGTGTAGTCCTTGGCATAGGTGCACCAGAAGGCGTGGTTGGTCGGCTTCCAGTCGGCGGGCCCGCTGTCGCTCTTGGAACTGTTCGAGGATTCCGAGGCGATCAGCAGCTGCGGGTCCTTCAGGTCGTTGCCGAAGGCCTTGCGCTGGTCGGCGGTCCAGGTGTCGGCGCCGGACCGCCAGGCTTCGGCGAGCGGAACCATGTGGTCGATGGTGGCCTGGGCGACTTCGGTGACGGTGGCGTCGTCGTAGGCGGAGTACCACGAACCGCTGGCCGGCTGACAGCTCCCCGGCTTGTCCTGGACGTCCTTGCCGTCGCGGGCGAGGACTTCCTGGCGCGTGGTGCAGCCGTCGGGCTGCTTGGCCCATATGGAGAACTTGTCGCGCGCGTAGCCGTCCATGGAGTGCGGAGTGCCTACGGTCAGCGCTGCCAGTTCGCTGCGCGCGGTCGAGGTCGACGGTGGCGCCGGCGGGTCGGCGAGCGCCGGGGCGGCGGCCAGGCCGACCACTATCACGGCGGCGGCGGACAGCCCGAGGGCAGCACGAGGCATCAAGATCTCCTGAAATGTGGGGGGTTGGAGAGACGCCTTTCGAGGAAACCGCACTTGCCGCACCGCGCGCTACGCGCGTTGAATGGACATGACAATACCTTTCCCTGGCCATTACCGATCCTTGAACACCGGGGCGCAGGCCCGTTCCCACCAACCCACCCACAAGCCGCCGCCTTCGAACCCGCCGCCCCGTACGGGAGGTGACAACCTCATGACCAACGGCCTTACAGAGGGCTGCTGTTCGCGGTGATGCGGTGGGATGCGGTCTGCCCGCTGGCCGGTGCGACGGCCAGCGGGCAGAGGTCAGCAGGCGGAGGTCAGCCTTGCTGGACGGGGACGACGACCAGTTCGGCGATGTTGACGTGCGGGGGCGCGGCGACCGCGAAGGCCAGGGCGTCGGCGATGTCGTCGGCGGTCAGGGGCTGGAGGTCGGCCCGCATGCGGGCGAGGGTGGTCTGCATGGCGGTGTCGCGCATGTCGCTCCCGAGTTCCGTGACGGTGACACCGGGTTCGACGTTCTTCACGCGGACGCCTCGGGGGCCCAGTTCGGCGCGCAGGTTGCGGGTCAGGTGCGCCACCGCGGCCTTGGTGGCGCAGTAGACCGACCAGCCGGGGAAGCAGGTGTGGCCGGCCACCGATCCGACGTGGACCAGGTCCGCGGGCCGGCCGGCGGCCGCGGCGGCGAGGAGGTCCTCGGTGAAGGCGCGGGCGGTGTGCACCAAGGCGCGCAGGTTGAGGTCGATCATGCGGTCCCACTCCTCGGTGCCGGCGGCCTCGAAGGGGCCGCCGAGCATTGCACCGGCGTTGGCGACCACGAGGTCCGCACGGCCGAGGCGCGCGGTGACGGTGCGGGCAGCGGCGCCGACGGCCCCGGGCTCGGTCAGGTCGACGGGCACCGGCAGGGCGGTCCCGGGGGTGGTGCGGTCCAACTCGTCGGCCAACGCGCGCAGACGGTCCGCGCGGCGGCCCAGGAGGGCGACGGAAGCCCCGCCGGCGGCCAGGCGGCGGGCGGTGGCCGCACCGATGCCGCTCGACGCTCCGGTGACGACCGCGACCCGGCCGGACAGGTTCGGAGCAGGGTTGCCGCCACTGGCGTTGCCCGCGTCGTCAGTGTTGCCGGCGTTGCCGGTGTTGCCGGGAGTGCTGCTGGGAGTGCTGCTGGGAGGAAATGCGTTCATGGCTCGACGATGCGGCGGCCGCACTCCGGTGAACAGGCCGGGCTACTCGCGGGGGAACCGGTCGTAGGAGTACCACGGCCACCTTCCGGGGCTCCCGCTCCGTGCGCCGGTCCTAGGGTGGTGTTCATGAACAGCGCGAATCCGCTCGGGGAGTACCTGCGTGCCCGCCGTGCCCTGGTCACGCCCGACGACGCGGGGATGCCCGTCTCCCCACGGCGCCGGGTGGCGGGGCTGCGCCGGGAGGAGGTCGCGACGCTGGCCGGGGTCAGCGCCGACTACTACGTACGGCTGGAGCAGGGCCGCGAGCGGAACCCCTCGGTGCAGGTAGTCGAGGCACTCGCCCGGGCCCTGCACCTGGACGAGGAGGCGACGGACCATCTGCACCGACTGGCGACGCCGGCTCCCGCGCGCGTCCGTTCGCGGGGCCGCGGCCGGGCACGGTCGGAAGAGGTCAGTCCGGTCCTCTTGCAGCTGATGACGACCTGGCACCGCACACCGGCCGTGGTCCTGGGGCGGCGGCTGACCGTGCTGGCCCACAACTCCCTGGGCCGGGCGCTCTTCGCCGGCCACACCCACAGCGGAGACCTGGTGCGATTGGTGTTCCTCGACCCGGATGCCCGGGCGTTCTATCCGGACTGGGAACGCGTGGCGACCAACACCGTGGGCGGACTGCGCACCGCGGCGGGAGCCGACCCCGAAGATCCTGACCTGGTCGCCCTGGTAGGCGAGTTGTCGCTGAAGAGCCCGGAGTTCCGCCGCCTGTGGGCCCGCCACGACGTCCGTCAGAAGACCCACGAGACCAAGCGCTTCGGACACCCACTGGTGGGCGAACTGACCCTCGCCTACGAGTCGTTGACGGTCAACAGCGCACCGGGACAACAGCTCGTCGTCTACCAAGCCGCCCCGGACAGCCCCTCGGAACAGGCGCTCGCCCTGCTGGGCAGCCTGGCCGCCGACCCGCCCGAGCACGAGCCGGCACCGTCCCGGCAGCCCGCGTCCGGCGAGGAGTAGACACTGCCCGGCCCGCACGACCGCCGGCGCCGCACCTTCGACAGCCCCTCTCCCCCGCCCCGAACCGCACGAAATCCGTTGGCCCGCGCGGCCCCTTGGCTGGCAGGGTGCGGGCATGGATCGATCAGAGGTGTTGCTCATCGGCGGGCGGGCAGGGGTCGGCAAGACGACGGTGGGGTGGGAGGTGTCGGCGCGCCTGCGCGCCGCGCCGATCGCGCACTGCGTCGTCGAGGGCGACTTCATGGCACAGGCACATCCCGCCCCGGCGGCGGACCCGCACCGCAGCGCGCTCACCGCCCGCAACCTCGCGGCGATCTGGTCGAACTACGCGGAGCTCGGGTACCGGCGCCTCGTCTACACCAACACCGTGAGCGTGCTGACGGAGAACGAGGACATCTTCCGGCGCGCCATGGGCACGGACGTCAGGATCGTGCGCGTGTTGCTCACCGCGTCGGACGCGACCGCCGGGGAGCGGCTGACCGGCCGGGAACACGGCTCGGAGCTGGCGCACGAGCTGAAGAACAGCGCCGTCAAGGCACGGCTCCTTGACGAGCGGGCGCCCGCGGACACGGTGCGGGTGGCGACCGACGGGCGTTCCGTCGTCGACGTCGCACACGACGTGGTACGCGCCACCGGGTGGCTGACGGGGGTCGATGGCTAGCTAGCAGAGGAAGGCGACCGGAGCCCCGCTGGGCAGGTCAGGGGTGTTGAGCATCAGGTCGGTGTCCGCGACGCCCGCCCAGCCGAGCATGTAGCCGACGAGCGAGGTGTGCCCCGGCGCGCCGACGTAGAAGCCGGTCCGCCGGGCCTGGGCCAGTACCCGGTGCTGGTAGGACCGTGCCTGGTCGATCAGCGTGGGGTCGTCCAGGTGGCGGGAGGCGGCGAGCAGGCACTGGATCACCCCGGAGGTTCCGTGGCACACCGACAGATCCACCGGCCGGTCGTCGGGCAACGCGACCGCGGCCTGCGCCAGGCGTTCCGCATGCGCCCGCACCAAGTCGTCGAGCCCGGTGCGACGGCCGATCTCGCCGACCGCGAGGAGAACTCCGGCGCCGCCGTTGCACCAACCGGCGCGCGTCGGCCGACAGTCCGGCAGCTGGCGCTCCAGCCACTCGGCGGCCTCCCGCCGCCACTGCCCGTGGGACATCAGCCGACCGGCCCGGGCCTTGGCCCACATCACGCCGAGCTGCCCGTGCGCGACTTCCCACCCGGCGCCCTCGGGCCGGGGGCCGTGCGGATCGAAGGCCGTGCGCGCCAACGTGTCCAGGGACGCGGCACGCACCGGGATGCCGCGCTCCATCCGGGACAGCAGCAGCATCAGGGGACCGGCCGGCCCGTTGGACAGATCGCCCTCGCGGTCCTCGCCCCGCTTGGCGATCTTTTCGAGCAGGGTGTCCAGCCAGGCGTCGTCGATCGCGTCGGGCATCGACAGCAGTTGTGACGCGAACCCGGAGAACACCGACTCCGGGAGGGCGTCCAGCTGCTCGCCGTAGGCGTCGGTGAGTTCGCGGAGGCCGACTTCGGCGGCATTCGCCGTGTCGTGGCGCCCGGCCGATGCCACCGCGCGTCGAATGCCTCCCATGTCGTGGAAGGCCACGTGGTTGCCCGGAGTGATGGTGGGCGTGTGGCGGTCCGGGCCGATGCTGCCGAGCCATCCGACGCCGGCACCGTGCTCGTGCTCGGGCTCGTTGCCACTGGTGACCGCCAGGTCGCCGATCACCTCGACGATCCGCCCGCCCCAGGTGCCGGGCCCGGCCTGTACGAGGGTGGGGCCGAAGACCGAGTGCCGCCACACCCCGCCGGCATCGGGGGCGATGTGGCCGAGGCACTCCTCGACCAGGAACCGGTGGAACCTGTCGTGGCGCTCTCGGGCCAGGGCCAGTCCGCGGCGGGCCGTGGCGAGGGGAGAGCGGTGGAACAACCGCCACGGCTCGCCACCGTAGGCCCGGGCGTCGGTGCCGCCGGCGAGCGTGGAGAAGTAGGGGATGTCACCGGCGTCCAGCGCCACGTGCTCGGCGGCGGCCAGCGCATCGTTCTGTTCCGGCGTCAGCGTCTTGTGGAACCGCCGTAGCAGACCGAACAACCGGCGGGATTCGGCCTCGTCGCGCAGGTACGTCGGGTGGGTGGAGGCGTCGAGGTAGCGGGCGTAGACCTCCGTCGCCCGTATGAGGCACCGCACCGGCAGGTCCGCGAAGCGGTCCAGTACCGCGTCGATCGCGCCGGACCGCACGCATTCCAGGGCGTCTTGATAGCCGCTCATCACGTCGGCGAAGTAGTCGCCGACAGCGAGCTGTTCGCCCTTCAAGGACGGGACGTTGTCGGAATGCCGATGGGTGTACGTCCGCCATTCGACCCGAATTCCGTCGCTCTCGGGGTACACGACCGTCGGGTTCTTCAGCGACGGCTTCTGCTCACCGAGCACGCCGACGCCGGCCAGCATCACGTCGATCGCGGAGTGGGGGTTGTTGACCGGCAGCAGCAGTGTGGACGCCGGCGAGATCCTCAGCTGCTCCACCAACGTGTCGGTGAGCGTGTTCTTCATGGCGGCGCCGAAGTGGGCGCGCAGCAGGGTCTCGGTGTCGACCACGCACGGGAATTCGCCGCAGGCGAGGAGGTTTTCGTCGTGCAGGTCGGTGGCGCCGAGAGCACCGAACAAGCAGATCAGGGCCCCGAGACGGTAGAAATAGCGGCCCGCCTGCGCGTCGGAGGTCATGGGTTCACTGGCTGCCATTTTCTGCCAGCCGTGGTCGCCCGACGAGATCGAGGCGGGAACGCAACCGGAGAGGCTGTGTTGCACGTACGGCTCGGCGGCCTCGAACACCGCACGGGCGAACCCGTCCCCGGCCAGCGGCCTCGGCTTGTAGACCAATTGCGCGCCCGAGGCGGTGGTGACGAACACGACCCGCTGATTGCCGTTGTGCGGATCGGAGTTCGACAGGCTCACTTCCCGGATCGTCTCCTGCGCGCCGATTCCGGCGATGTCGGCCAATTGCGCACGGTCGTCGCGGAAGGCGACGAACATCCTCGCGTACGCCCTTCGCAGGTTTTCCGTGATCTTCCCCAGGCGGCGCCGCAACACCGGATGCGCATCCAAGACCGCCTCGCAGGCGTCCGCATGGCACAAGGCGAGGCGGAACGCGTCGATGCCGGTGCTGCTGCCGGGATCCAGCGGGAGGCCGTGCTCCGCACGGAAGTGGTGGAAGCGCTCTATCAACGTGCGGTAGCTATGGTCCTCCACGACGTGCAACGCCACCTGCCACAACTTGGCGGTGACCTTCCCACGGTCCTCCTCGGCCACGGTCGCGGCGAGTTGCGACGCCAGGTTCTCCGCGAACGTCTCCAGCGGAAGGACGTGCCGGTAGAAGGGAAGGAACGCCTGCACACCCAGGGTCGGATTGCTCATGCTCGCTCGCCAATCAGAGAAGAACCGGCGCCCGCCTTCGGAACACGGTGACGCGCCCGGTTGCCAACCAGCTTCCGGTGGGGACCGTGCCGGATTTCCGGGCGGAGACTCCGTGGAGAAGTCGCAAGGCGGTACCCCGTTGCGTGCAGATGCGAGTCAATGCGAACTGACCCGGCGGGGTGAGGGTCACGATCCGACCCTCACCCCGCTGGGCATTCATGCCGCAGTTATCTGGGCAACGATGTCATTGCTCAGTCGCGGAAACAGAAGCTGAAGCTGCACCCGATCTGGCTCGCGTTGGGGGCCGACTCCTGCTCCGGCTCCTGGCTCATCTCGATGAGCTGAGACTCGTCGTACGTACCCAGAAGATCATCGCTCATGGCTGTTCATCTCCCTTTGCGTGGTTGGTGCTTACTCCGTGACCTTGACAGGGGGTAGTGAAATGTCGATGAAATGTCGATAGTGCGCCACATCTCGGGCTGAAACGGTGGAGCCGGCCTGTTCAACTTCGCTCCGATGAAGCCTTGGCCCCGCCCTCGAACGCTTCGAGCACACCATGCCCGAACGCAAGAATCAGCGGGCCGACCGCCAGCGCCGTGGTGGCGCGGGCGGCCGGCCCGCCGGCTAGGGCCGACGAAGCGCGAGCCGCGCTCGCCGACCCGAACATCGCACCCTGCGCGCTCTGCCGGCCAGGCGCCGGGCTGGGTCTTGCCGTGGCCTAATGGACCATGTTCCACATCTGGTACCGGTTGGTGTGGTTGTAGCAGGTGGTCTTGGCGACCGGGGCGCCCTGCGGGTGGCCCTGGTCCCACAGCAGTTGATTCCGGTGTCCGTCCTGCCCGCGATCGAGGCAGAGCACCGAGTTGAGATTGGAGTCCGCCTGGTAGTTGGCGAACTGCCAGCTGTTGTGGGGGTTGCCGGAGCTGTTGCCGACCCAGGTCATGTTCCACTGGTCGTGGTAGTCGCTCGAACTGCACCCGGCCGCCCGGGTTGCGAACCAGTCACCGGGCGACGAGACGGAATGCGACCACTGGACTCGCAGGCAGTTGCCCTCCTTGCGATGGACGATCTGCACCCGGTCGTAGTAGCCACCGACGTTGCCGTCGTAGGACACGACGTTCCACCGCTGCCACGGATTACCGGGCTGGCACGGATTGGTGTAGACGTCGCCGCCGTTGGAGTCCAGGCAGTAGCCGGTGGCGTAGTCCTGGAGCATCACGTTGTACTGGTAGGTGTTCGCCTGGGCGGTGCCCGTTGTTCCCGCCACTGCCGCGGCCGCCAGCGCGCCGGCCACCAGTGCCGATCTCACCTTTAGGTTCACCGAGAGTCCTCTCTCCCCGTACCTCGGGGGTACGCACGAGAACCCTGGCAGGCGAGCGAACAGGCGAATAGGGGACGGAAAGTCAAGAAACGGTTCATTCCGCTCTCGGCACCCGCGTGCTCGGCCGGCTGGGCACTCCGGGGCTTCACGGCATGCGATGAAGCCCGATGGCGGCCGGCGCCTGCACCCGGGCCGGGCGGGGCGGGTGCTGCTGTGGCGTTGCGCGTTCGTTTCCCAACTGGCCCAGGCAGTGCGGTTGGTGGCGACGGGCTCGTGTTAAGAAGGGACATGGCTAGCAGAAGCACGGCGTGGCGCCTCGCCGTCCACCTCACCGGAGTGGGGTTCGTCGGCTACGTGCTCACCGCGGTCCAGTTCGCAGTGGCCTTGGTCGCGCTCTTCACCGGGAGGGTGCCGGTCTTCGTCGCCGTGTCCCTCGTCGTGGCGGCCGGGGCGGTCGGCCTCCTCGCGGGCTTCGCCGCCGCCGCGCAGCAGTTCGTACCGCTCGCCCGCACGACCCGGGGGCGGTGGGTCTGGGCTGGCGGCGTCTACGCCTTCGGCGCCGCGGGCACCGTCGGCGCCGCCGTGTTGACCGCCGGCCCCGGCGGACCGGGCCCCAGTTGGCTGCTCTACCTGTGGGGCGGCGGCTGCTACGCGCTCGGCGCCGCGTTCTTCCTCCCGGGACCCCGGATCCGCTACGGAGCCCTGGGCGTCACCGCGGCCTTGGCCGTGGGGGTCGGCTACGCCGCCTGGGCCTCCGCACAACCCCCCACGCTCGATGCCTGGCTCACCGCCAACGGCGTGGACCGCGCCCTGCTGCGCCTCGGGGAGCCGCCCACGGGCTACGTCCTGCGCGTCAACGGGGCCAGCGAGAGCGGCTTCGGCGCCGAGTACGAGCGGCCGGGCGCCGCGGGGCTCCACCTCTCCGTGACACACCCGGACCAGGACACCCGTCGCACCGACGCCCACGGCTGTCCCGTTCTTCCCGGCGTCACGGTCACCTGCACCGACGACGGCGGCGGTCGCCAACTGGTGGCCTACGACGGGTTCACCGCGTGGCGGGAACTGCGCCTGCGCCGCGGCGGCCTGATCCACACCGTGTCCCTCTCCGACCGCCCCGACGGCCTGAGGGCCGCCCGGCACGTCCTCTCGACGCTCCGCCCCGCGACGGACGCCGAACTGTCCCCGCTCCGCGCCCTGCCCATGCGGCGTTGAGCCACGAGGCGGCAGGATCGGCACGGTGCAGGGCGACGGCTGTGGTCTCCGACGGGGCACGCGCGGGCGGGTCCGAAACGCCGTGCGGTCCGGACCCGCAGGACGCGACACGGCGTCACGGACGGGGCTTGTCGGCGAAGACCCAACGGTTCCCCGCCAGCGCGTCGTTCTCCTCGGGCAGGGGGCCGCGGCCGTGCCGCCGGGTGAAGTCGAAGGGGGTGTGGACGGTCGTGGACCATCCCCGGCCCGCCAGGTCGCCGGCCGAGTCGGGGCGCGGTTCGCCGTCGAACAGGTCCAGCAGGTCGATGCCGATCTGGTGCTTGGTCGAGGTGTAGAGCGGACTGTCCCGGTACGCCAGCAAGTCCCGCTCCAACTTGACCTCGTAGGCCAGGGCGCTGCCGCCCGTGCTCAGCCCGTCGATCGTGTCGATCAGGTACGTCTCGACGGCTCGGGGCAGGTAGAACAGCAGGCCCTCGGCCAGCCACGCGCTCGGTGCGCCGGTGTCGAACCCGGCGTCGAGCAGCGCCCCGACCCAGTCGTCGCGCAGATCGATCGGGATCGGCACGCGCGCCGCCCTCGGCCGGGCCGACACCCCGTCGAGCACCTCGTGCTTGAAGGCCAGCACGCCATGCCTGTCGATCTCGTAGCACACGCAGTCCCGGGGCCAGTCGAGGCGGAACGCACGGGTGTCCAACCCGGCGCCGAGCAGCACCACTTGGCGGACGCCCTCGGCCTGCACCGCGTGGCGGAGGAAGTCGTCGAGGACCCTGGTGCGCAGCCCGAAGTAGCGTGCGAACCGCCCCCACAGGGGATTCGCGTCCCCGTCCGCCACGTCTTCGATGCGGACCGGCCAGGCCGCGCAGGCAGGGGCAGCGCGCACGAAGTGCTCCGCGTAGACGTCCCGGGCCAGGCTGTCGTGACGGTGCGTCTCGATCGCCCGGGCCGCGGCGACCAGGAGCGCGGTGAGGCCGACGCCCCCGTCCACGCCGTCCACACCGGTGTTTCGACGGGCCGTGCTGACCATGTGTCCTCCCTCGGCGCGCGGAGCGCCCACGAACTACGGGCACGTGCATGACGTTCAGGATCCGTTCGGGCCGTGCGTGACGGGACACCGGAACGAACGGAACGTCGGAACGAACAGGCCGTCGGAACGATGAGCACGTCCGACGTCCGACGCCCCGCCTACGGGCGCCCGGCTCATCCACTCCCCGTCACCGGAAGCAGGACGGGCTTGACCACGCGGCCGGCGTCACAGTCGCTTTCGGCCTCGTTGACGTCCGCCAGCGGGTACGTGCGGATCAGTTGGTCGAAGGGGAAGCGGCCGGCCTGCCACAGTCCGGTCAGTCGCGGAATCAGCAGTCCCGGTACGGCGTCCCCCTCGCAGAGGTGGGAGATCCGCCGGCCCCGGTCCAGGCTCCCCGGTTCCAACGGCAGTGCGGTGTGGAGCCGGGCCACCAGGCCGAGGTGGCCCCTCGGGCGCAGCGCCCGGAGCGCCTCGTTGATCAGCCGGGCGGACCCGGTGGTGTCCAGTGCGTACTGCGCGCCGCCGTCGGTCCGGCGTCGGATGCGGTCGGGCAGGTCGGCCGTCGCGGCGTGCAGCGGGCGCGCGCCGAACCGCTCGGCGAGGGCCAACCGTTGGGGGTGCCGGTCGACGGCCACGGTCACCGCCCCGCCGGCGGTGGCCGCCATCACCGCGGCCAGTCCCACCGCCCCGGCGCCGAACACCACGAGGGTGTCGCCGGGGCCGACGCCGAAGGTGTTCAGGACCGCTCCGGCGCCGGTCAGGAAGCCGCAGCCGAGCGGCCCGAGCAGGGCGAGGGGGAGGGTGGGATCGACCCGGACGGCGTTGCGGGCCGGGACCACCGCGTACTCGGCGAACGCGGACTGGCCGAACCACCGCGGCGCCAAGGCACCTCCGGCCGCGTCGGTGAACCGCGCGGCGTGCTCCGTGCGCCCGCCGAAGAGGTTGAGCGCGGCGAAGGAGTCGCAGTAGGCGGGGGCCGCGCCCGTGCAGTTGCGGCACCGTCCGCAGGAGTCGAAGCTCAGCACGACGTGGTCGCCGACGTTCAGGCCGGTGTCCGGGCCGCCGGTGTCCACGACGACGCCGGACCCCTCGTGGCCGAGCACCGCGGGCAGCGGTGAGCGGCCCGCCGAACGCCGGACGGCGAGGTCGGTGCGGCACATGCCGCAGCCCGCGATCCTGACCAGGATCTCGCCGCGGGCCGGTCCGGTGGTGAGGACCACCTCCTCGACGGCGAACGGACTCTCGTACGCGCGCAGCACCGCCGCGCTGAACCTGATGGTCACGCCGCCTCCGGACGGGGTACGACGAACGGCTCGGGCGTCCGCAGGGCCTCAACTCACCACCTTGGAGCGGTGGTTGTCGGCCGTGGCAGCGGGATGTTCCCGGGCGTGCCGATCCATCTCTGCGCGGAAGGCGGCCACCAGGTGCGGCTGGATCCTGCCGGAATTGCGGTCGCCCCCCTCGCAGACCGCCCCGCGCACCCCCACGATGTCGGTGCCGATGCGGGTCAGTGCGCCGAGGTCGGCCCGGGTGACGCTGCCGGCGAGGGCCGCGAGCAGATCGGCCTGGTGGGCCAGTCGCACGAACTCCGCGCAGACCTCCGGCGGAACGTGGTCGAACAGCCGCGTCCCGTCCTTGATCGCGGTGTCGAGCATGGCCGCGTCAGAACCGGAGCGGCGTGCGACGTCGGGCAGTGCCAGCGGGTTGACGGAGCCGATCCGGTGGGCGTCGGCGTAGCCCGAGGCGACGACGAACGCGTCCGGCCGGTGGTCCTTCACGGCGCGGACGACGCCCCGCATGACCTCGATGGCCTGCTCCGGCGTCGTGCACCCGTAGAGGCCGACCTTGATGTACGTGGCGCCGGAGACGGCCGCGCCGAGCGCTGCCTGGGCCACCGTGCCTGGTTTGAACGGCACGTCCCCCACGGTGGCGGAGACCGGCTTGTCGGCGGGGACCGCGGCGCGGATCTCTCTGATGACCCAGGGGTAGTTCGCGCCGAGTGAGCCCTCGTCGGGCTTCTTGACGTCGACGATGTCGAGGTGTTCGGCCGCCTTGGCGCACTGGAGGGCTTCTTCGACGCCGTCCGGGGAGATGAGAAGCAGCAACGTGGATTCCTTCCGCCGCAGGTGCACCTGGCCGGGGTCAGGTGTGCGGAGTCGCCTGGCTCGCTCGGGGTGTGCTCATCATTCCTGCGGCCCGAGACACCCGGTAGGGGCGCGTGGAGTCCCGCGACTCATGGTCGCGCGCCCCTGGTGCGCCGTCCGCGCCGGTCCGAACGCGGGCGGTCGCGTCGGCACGTCGGGCACGGCGCTCGGCCGTCGTCCAGCCGTCGTCCGGTCGCCCTGGCAGCCGGCTCCGTCTAGGGTGTGCGGTCATCCGCCGCCGGGGACGACGCCATGTAGGCGCGGAGGCAGCGGATAGGCGCGTTCCTGGGGGAAGAGTCGTTGGGCTCTGCCGGCGTGCCCGGTCTGCGTCAGCGCCGCGGCCTTGCGGACCTGCGCGGTGAGGCCGGTGAGGCCGGTGAGGCTGACGATCCAGTCGTCGGTGAACGTGCGGATCACCTGGCGGCCGAGGCCGACCTGGATGCTGTAGTGGTTCAGGGCAGCCCCGCGCGGCGAACGCTCGGGGTCCCATTGGACGTGCACGGCTGCCTGGGCCACGGCCTTCGGGTCGGCGGTCGTCAACACGGCCCGGGACAGGGCTTCCTCCCACCCCTGCCGGGTCATCCGCACAGCCAGGATGCGCTCCTGGCCCGCCTTGCGGGCCCAGTTGCTGCGGTGCATGAGCCAGGAGAACGACGGCTTGATCCACGTCATCCGATGGAAGGAGAACGGCGTCACGAAGCGTCCGGCCCGCAGTGCCGCGTCGGCGATGACGGGCGGGTAGGCCTGGTAGACCACGATCGTGCGGGCGTCGTAGTCGGCACGGATCTGGTACTGGGGTGCCATGCCCGGCACCCTGTCACTCGCGCCACGCGGACCGCGAGTCGTTTTCCGCACCGCACGGCCGCGTCGGGCACGGTGCCGCGGTGCCCGCCCCGACTTACGGCCGCCGCCGCGGGGCCGGCGCTCCTTGTGCCGTACGCAACGGGGTCGTCGCTGCGTACGGCACAAGGCACACGACACTACGTGCCGGGCGACCGCGTCGACCCCATGACGAACTGCGAACTGAACAAGCTCAGGTGGGACAGCGGCAACATAAGGAGATACGGAACACCTGATCCGCCTGTCCCGTCCCGTACGGCCTTCTCGCCGTGCACCTCGGTGACCAGGGGATAGGCAAATCACGGTGAAGACCGCAGCTCACGAAATCCCAGGAGACGTTGTCGCCCAGAGTTTTGCGTGTGCAGCCGTCCCAACATTCGTTGTCGATCGTTTGCGAGGCTCCGCTGATCAAGGACTCGCCCGATTCTCGGTCACCTCCTCGGCGGTCGACCCTTGCAGTGGGCCGCAGGCCAGGACGCTGGTGACGAAGTTCGCCAACTGTGACCGCATTCTTTCCCGCGGAATGCGCTCTTCTTCGACCAGGTGCTCGACGAGGTCGGCTCGTGTGGCGGCGAGCAGGGCGTGGGCGGTGAAGTCGCGGTCGGTCAGGCCGGGGATCTGCTCTAGTACGGCTCGGAGCAGGCTGTGCCACCGCTCGTAGTGCTCCGCCCGGTACGGGCTGCTGCTCCCACCTTCCTCCAGGGCCAGCGCGAGGCGCCGGTTGTCGAGTTTGAAGCACAGGAGGGCATCGAGTAGGGCGGGTACGCGATCCCGCGGTGGGGTCGCGGGCCCCAGGGGTGGTGGGCCGGTCTCGACGGCCTGCCTGATCGGTTCGAGCCGTGCCTCGTACAGCGCGCGGAGCAGCCCGGCGCGATCGCCGAAGGCCCGGAAGAGCGTGCCCTTTCCGACGCCGGCCGCAGCCGCGACGTCGGCCATGGTGACGTCCTCGGGACTCTCACGGCGGGTGAAGAGGGTGTCGGCGGCCGCGAGGACGGCCTCCCGGTTGCGGATGGCGTCCTTGCGAGACGACTGGCGTTCGGGCATGCCGCTCCTTCCATTTGCAAAACGGACCCGTGGTCCATATCGTTGAAGTGGACCCAGGGTCCGGATTCTATGACTGGAGGATACCCATGTCCGCACCGACCTCCCCGGCGGATCTGTACCGCCACAGCCTGCGACTGCTACTCGACAAGGACATTCCCGCGTGGGTCGCCCTGTGGGCCGAGGACGGCCTCATGGAGTTCCCCTTCGCCCCCGACGGCTGGCCCCGACGTCTGGAGGGCAAGGAGGCCATCGCCGCCTACATGCGCCACTACCCCGACCACATCGACCTGCACGACTTCCCCGACCTGCGGATCCACCAGACCACCGATCCACAGACCATCGTGGTCGAGATGCGCGGCGTCGGCCGGCTGGTGCAGAGCGACGCTCCCTTCGGCATGACCTACATCGCCGTCGTGACCGTTCGAGACGCACACATCACCTCCTACCGCGACTACTGGAACCCCCTCGCCGTCCAGGAACCCGGCGCCGACTTCACCGGGAGCAGCCGATGACCACCACCGGCACCACACTGGTCATCGGCGCCACCGGCACCACCGGAAGCCGCACCGCCGCACAGCTGACGGCCGCGGGTCACCGCGTCAAAGCCGCCAGCCGCCGGGCCACCCCGGTCGCCGGCACCGAGCCGGTCCCCTTCGACTGGTACGACCCCGCTACCCACGCGACCGCCCTCGACGGAGTCGACCGCGTCTACCTCATACCGCCCCTGGGCGACTCCGACCCCGCGGCGACCATGCTGCCGTTCCTCCAGCAGGCCCGCACCGCCGGCGTGCACCGCGCGGTGCTGCTGAGCTCCTCTGCCATCCCCGAGGGCGGCCCGGCGGTGGGAACGGTCCACCAAGCCCTGCCCGATCTCTTCGAACAGTGGGCGGTACTGCGGCCCTCGTGGTTCATGCAGAACTTCACCGGCACGCACGCGCACGCTCACGGCATCCGCGACGAGGGCATCATCTGGACCGCCACCGAAAGCGGCCGGGTCGGCTTCGTCGACGCCGAGGACATCGCGGCCGTCGCCGTGCGCGCTCTGACCGACGAGCAAGCCCCCAACACCGATCTCCTCCTCACCGGACCCGAGGCACTCGGCTACGACGACATCGCCGCGATCATCACCGAGGTCACCGGCCGGCCCGTGGTCCACCGCCGTCTGTCCTACGAGCAGATGCGCGATCGCCTCACGACGCAGGTGCCGGTGGAGTTCGCCACAATGCTGGCCGGCATGGACCGTGCCATCGCCGAAGGCACGGAGGACCACATCACCGACACCGTCCAGCGCCTCACCGGTCGGCCCCCGCGCACCTTCCGAGCCCTCGTTGAGAGGGAGCTGCGATCGGGGGTTGAGGAACATCGGAACGAAAACCAGCGCTGAGCCTCTGGGGGCTTGAGAGCACTTTGACCTGGGGCCCGGCGGGGGCGGAGTCTTCGGCAGTCGTGTTGATCACTGACTGTCTGGAGGTCCGGCGTGCCGGTCGAGTTTCTGACGGATGAGCAAGCCGCGAAGTATGCGGCGTACGCCGGGGCGCCGGCGCGTACGGAGTTGGAGCGCCTGTGCGGTGGCGTGGACAACCGGGTCGCGAGTCATGCACAGCCGACGGTCCAAAGGCCCAAGAGCTCAACGGGCGACGAGCAATGACGTCGACCATGTCCTGCCGGCTCTCCTGCCGAGCCTGCGGCAACAGATCATGGCGCGCTGGGGAGTTGGGTCGATGCCTCGGTGAGGCGATCACTGGGCGCTGCGGACGATGTCCCGTGCGGTGCGGGCGGCGCGCTCCTGGGTCTGCGCCAGGGCATCCGCTGGGATGCCGAACAGTCCCTGCCGAAGGAACAGGGCGATGCCGTGCGCGGCGGAGGCGATGCGCAGCAGCAGGTCGAAAGCCGCTTCGGGGGTGGTGGCCAGCCGTTCGGCGACCGGCAGCAGGGAGGCCAAGAGGCTGTCGCCGGCGGCGGCCAGAGCCGGGTGGTCGGCCTTGTCCAGGCCGGAACTGAAGGTGATGTCGAACAGTGCCCGCTGCTCGGCGGAGAAGCGCACGTAGGCGGCGGCGAAGGCCGCGAGCTGGTCGGCGGGTTCCTCACAGGTGGCGATCGCCGCGGTAAAACGGGCCCGCTGCTCGCGGTAGCCGCGCTCGGCAAGGGCCGCCAGCAGGGCGTCGCGGTCGGCGAAGTGCTTGTAGGGCGCCGCCACGCTGACTCCGGCCCGCCGGCTGGCCTCGGCAAGGGTGAAACCGTGCGGGCCGCGTTCGGCGACCAAGGACAAAGCCGCCTCCTCCAGGGCATGGCGCAGGTCCCCGTGGTGATGTCCGCTCCGGCGCCGCTTGACAGGCTCGCTCATGAGCCTAAGGTTAACATCATTCACTAGGTAAATGGGTTTCACCTCGGAGGTACCCGATCATGACTTCCCCTGCTGTCTATCGCTTCCACCACATCAGCGTCTCGGTGGCCGACTTGTCGGCCCAAGAGCGCTGGTACGGCCAGGCCTTCGGGCTCACCCACGTCGAGGAACGGGTCGACCTGCCGGACGCGGGTGTGCGCACCGCCGTGCTCTCCGACGGCCACGGTCTGCGCGTGGAGTTCACCGAGCGCTCGGGCTCGCGCCCGGTGCACCACCCCGACCCCCTCGCCGCCACCGCCGACCAGACCTACAGCCACCTCGCACTGCTCGTCATCGACCTGGACGGGGAGTTCGCGCGCCTGACCAGCCAGTGCGGCGCCGCTCCCGTCTCCCGCCCGGCCCCCGGCGCCACCGACGGCATGCGCTACGCCTACATCCACGACCCCGAGCGGAACCTCATCGAACTCATCGAGACCAGTAGCGAGTGAGGGCGGCGCCCGGCACCGCACCCACGTGGATGGGACAGGTCGACACCAAGCCAGCGTCCAGCGGCGACTCCCGCTCACGCCACCTGCCGGACGGCGGGAATTACCCGCCGACCGGCAGCGCGAGGAGCGCTTAGCCTGTCGCCCGTCCGGATACGAAGAGAAGGGGCGGATGGACCATGCGCTACGACATCGACCTCGACGCGGCCGTGCCGATGAAGGACGGGACGAAGCTCGCCACGACCGTATGGCGGCCGGCAGCCCAGGAGCCCGTCCCTGTGCTGCTCATGCGCACCCCTTACGGTCGGGACGGCATCGCCTCGCGCGCCACCGGCGCGCCGAACCTCTTCGCGATGCTGCGCAGCGGCTATGCGATCGCCCTCCAGGACTGCCGGGGTACGTTCGCCTCCTCCGGCGCCTTCGTCCCGCACGCGGACGAGGCCGCGGACGGTGCCGCGACCATCGACTGGCTGGCCTCCCAGGAGTGGTGCAGCGGCAGTGTGGGCATGTGGGGCGCCTCCTACGTGGGCATGGTGCAGTGGCAGGCCGCCTCCACCGGAGTCGCCGGCCTCAAGGCGATCGCCCCCGTGGTCACCACGGCCGATCTGTACCGGGCGCCCTGGCACTCCCCCGGTGGCGCGCTCTCGCTGGACTGCACGCTCGGCTGGGGAACGATGATGGCGCTCAACGAGGCGCTGCGGGCCGCATCCACGGGCGCCGACGTCACCGAGGACATCGCGGCTCTGACGGCCATGATGGGCAACCGGTCCGCGCTCACCGAGGCGACGCCGATCGCCGAACAGCCGATCCTTCGCCGCTACCTGCCCTGGGTGGTCGAGACGGCGATCGGCCACCCGGATCGCGACGAGCACTGGCAGCAGCTCGCGGCGATCGACGCCGTGTCGACGATTTCCACGCCGGCGCTGCACATCGGCGGCTGGTACGACCTCTTCATCGGCGAAACCCTGCACGCCTACCGGGAGATGAAGGCGAACGCCGCCACCGCCCGGGCGCGCGAGGGCCAGCGCCTGGTGATCGGACCCTGGAGCCACAACCCGACCGGCTTCCTCGGCTACTCCCCCGACCGCAGCTTCGGGCTCACCGCGTCCATGGACGCCGCCGGACTGACCGAATCCCAACTCGCCTTCTTCGACAGCCATGTGAAGGGCGAGTCGGACGCGCTGGACGGGTTCGCTCCGGTCCGGCTCTTCGTCATGGGCATCGACCAGTGGCGGGACGAGCCGGACTGGCCGCTGCCCGATGCCCGGTACACGCCCTTCTACCTGGACGGCGACGGCCCCGCCAACTCGGCGGGCGGTGAGGGGCGCCTCAGCGCGGCTGAGCCCGTCGGCGACTTCGCCGACACCTACCTCTACGATCCCCGCCGCCCCGTGCCCTCCCACGGCGGAACCATGATGAACATGGGCGGCTACGACGGCCCGTTGGACCAGAGTCCGCTCCACGACCGCGATGACGTCCTGGTCTTCACCAGCGAGGTGCTGGAGGAGCCGTTCGAGGTCACCGGACCGGTCACGGCCACACTGTTCGTCAGCTCCTCCGCGGTGGACACCGACTTCACCGCCAAGCTGGTCGACGTCCACCCGGACGGCCGGGCGATCATCCTCTGCGAGGGCCTCCAGCGGATGCGCTACCGCAACTCCCTCTCCGCGCCCGAGCTGGTGGTCCCCGGAGAGGTCTACGAGATCGAGGTGGACCTGATCGCGACCGCGAATGTGTTCCTGCCCGGGCACCGGATCCTGGTGGAGGTCTCCAGCAGCAACTTCCCCCGCTACGACCGCAATTCGAACACTGGCGGTGTCATCGCCGAGGAGCGCCTCGCCGACATGGTCACCGCCACCAACCGGCTCCACCGGGGCCCGGAGTACCCCAGCCGGATCGTCCTCCCCGTGATCGACCGCTAGAGCTCGGGCACGGGGCCTGGCCCTCCACGGCAAGAGCAGGAAAGATGCCGCCATGCATCAAGTCGTCGCGAGGCTGGACTCCCTCGATCCGGAGGCCGGCGCGGCCGTACGGGTCATCGCGCGGTTCGACGCACTCGTCGAGGGGCGGGCCGGCCTGGCGCCGATCCTCACGGCCGTCGCCGTGCTCACCGGTACGGCGGCCCGCCTGGTCGACGAGCATTTCGATGTCGCCCTGCGGGCGGAAGTGGACGGCAGGGTCGAGCGCCCCCTCGGGGCGGCCGATCCCCAGTGGTGCTCCGCACCACTCACCCCCGACGGCCCGCCGGTCTTCTGGCTGGAGCGGGTCGGCGCCCACACCCTGTTGGACGCGATGGTGCTGGACCGGGCCGCTTTCGCGGCCCGGGAGGTCCTCCGCCGGACACGCCGAGGCCACAGGGCGGGGCCACTCGAGCCGACTGAGGACGACGCCGCGGTGGAGGTGCTGCTCGACGGCCGGGCAAACCCCGACGACCGGAGGCATGCCGCCCGGCTGCTGAGCCTGACCGAGCAGACCGCGGTCCGCGCGGTGGCGACGTGCGACGGGCCCGGCCGGATCATGCTCCCCGCCGAGGACGGCGGAAACCTCCACGGCCTCATCACCGCACGGCAGTTGAAGGGGCCTGCCCGCACCGGGGTCGGCCCCGCCGTACCGGTGCTGGAACTGCCCACGTCGTGGGCCGAGGCCCGGACCGCGCTCCGCTTCGCCTCGGCAGGCACCGACCACGACCCGGGGCCCAGCACGGTGTACGCCGAGGAGCTGGGCGCGCTGGCCATCTTCGCCCGCTCCCTCGACCCGGCCGCACCGCCGGACGACGTTCGCGCCCTGGAGCTGGCGGCCCACTCCGGGCCCTGGGTACTGCGCACCCTCGCGGAGTTCACCTCGCACTCCAGCCTGCGGCTCGCGGCGGCGGCCCTCTACATCCACCATTCGACCCTGACCGACCGCCTCACCGCCATCGAGCACGAGCTGGGCTTCCCGGTGCGGACCCCGCAGGGCAGACTGCGGATCCAACTGGCCCTCGTGGTCCGGCGGTTGCTGCTCCATCCCGACGACGGCCGATAAGCCCGCCGTTCCGTTCCCCTCTCTGTCGCCGGACCGATCACGCCGCATCATGGTTGGCATCACCGATCTCGCGACCAAGTCTGATGGCGCGTCGGACCAGGCCGCGCGCTTCCGGGTATTCTCCGCGCGCGACGTGCGTCCAGCCAGCTTTCACTGCCGAACGCCGACATCGATGGCGACTCCGCACGCCAGACGGCGGGCCTTTCCTATCGGTAGGCGTCGTCCATGCCGACGACACCAACCTTCGCTATCCACACAATCGCCCCATCTACCGCTCGTGGTAAGGAAGTTCGCGGTGTCGATGGCTGCACGAGGGCCTCGTGCCAGACCCGAGGAGCTGGGGCTTCAACACCTTGGGCTGGCCCCCGGACTACGTCGGCGGAGCGGGCCTCGCCACGGGGGGCGCCGCAGTCGACCTGGGACATTCCAAGGGCCTGCCTCCCGAAGTCCTGACGGACGCCGGAATCCCGTACACACTGTCGCTGCGTGCCGCTGAGATCGAGCACTGGAACGGCCTCCCTGCCTGCCGGGATCCCCCGCGATCCCGCGTTCGCCCACTGGTGCGACCATCTGGCCAGGACAGTGCGCCGACCGGACGACCCGAACCTGTTGGGCTACTTCTGGTCCCGGGAGACCGCTACGGCACTCGGGCCGGCGTACCCGACGCCGTGCTCGACGCGATGGCCCCCCATGTCGACGTGTTGTCAGTGCAGGCCCTTCCGGGCCTTGATCCCGCGCGCCTGGACGCGCCCCTGGAGCAGATCGGCCGCTGGCACGAGCGCACGACCCGCACCGCCCTGATCGCCGACACCGGCAACTGGTGCCCCACCGCGATGAGCCCCGGGCTCACCGGATCCGCACGCAATCAGAGCGAGCGCGGCGCCGGATACACCACCTCCACCGAAGCCATAATTTCGATAATCTTGCGCTTTGACGAAATTTGGCTAGAGTAGAAGGGTGCCACCCGGAGGGCCGGTACCCCCGGGGAGGGAACGAAAGGAAGCGACATGAGCGGCACCGAGAAGTCGCCCGTCCCCCAGCCGGACTGGGACGCGGGCCTGGTCGGGACCTGGCGCCTGCGCAGCATCCGCGAGCTGGGGGCCGACGGCGCCGTCCTGGACGAGCCGTACGGGCAGCAGCCGCCGGGGCGGCTGCACTACGGGCCGGCGCACCAGGTGGCAGTGGTGATCCCCGGTCACGCCGACGCGCCCGCGGTGGCATACCTGGGCGAGTACGAGGCCGACGCTGCCGGGAAGGTCCTGCACAACGTGCACGTCGGGTTGCCACCCTTCACCGAGGACCAGGTCCGTTGGGCACAACTCGAGGGCGACTCCCTGGCCCTCGCAACGGACATCGAGGGGCAGCACCGCACCGAGCTGCGGTGGACTCGCACCTGAAGCGCGACGTCCCCAGAGCGGTACTCCCCCAACAACACCTGCGTGACAGCCAGTACTTGGGCAGCAGTCGGCACCCCGCGGACGCGCCCGCTATCCGAAGGAGAACGCGATGGCTCTGCACCGCCTGACGTCGATCACCCTCGGCGTCCCCGACGTCGCGGCCGCCGCCGGCTACTACGAGGAGTTCGGCCTGACGCCCGTCGGGGACGGCAAGGTGCACCGCTTCGCCACCCAGGACGGCGGCGAGCAGCTGAAGCTCGCCCACTCCGCGCAACGAAGGCTTGTCGAGCTCGGCGTCGGCGTGGACGACCAGGACGACCTGGAGCGCGTGGCCGCCAACCTGGCGAAGCTGGATGTGCCCTCCGAGCGGAGCGCCACCTCGCTGCGGGTCGCCGATCCGAACTCCAACCTGACGGTGGTTCTGGAGATCGCCGCGCATCTCGAGCAGGCCCCGGCCGAGCAGGTGCCCTACAACGGCCCCGGCCGCCCCTCCCGGCCCAACGGCCGCGCCCCCGGGGTGGAGCGGACCGACCGGGTTCGACCGCGCAAGCTCGGCCACGTGGTGATCGGTTCGCGCGACCAGGACGCGAGCCAGCGCTTCTTCACCCAGGGCCTCGGCTTCAAGGCGACCGACCACGTACCCAGCCTGGCCAGCTTCCTGCGGTGCTCCACCGACCACCACAACATCCTCGTCCAGAAGGCTCCGGTGGACTTCCTCCACCACACCGCATGGGAGGTGGACGACGTGGACGAGGTCGGCCGCGGCGCCACCGCCATGCTGGAGGAGAACCCCGAGCGGCACGTGTGGGGACTGGGCCGGCACCACATCGGCTCGAACTTCTTCTGGTACCTCAAGGACCCGGCCGGCAATTTCTCCGAGTACTACAGCGACCTCGACTGCATCGTCGACGACCAGCTGTGGAAGCCCTCCACCGTCGACGGGGCCCGAGGGATCTACAACTGGGGCCCGCCGCTCCCCCCGTCCTTCATCAAGCCCGAGGACCTCGCCGCCCTGATGACCGGGTCGCACAGCCCCCGCTGACGTTCATCGCACGCACATCCACAGGAGTAGTCATGCGCATTGGCAGAATCAACGGCAGGCTGGCACTGCTGAACGGCGACCGGGCACTGGACGTCCACACGGCGAGCGACGGCAGGTTCGAGGCCGAGCCCGACTGGATCTTCGAGCGATGGGACGAGTTCGCGCAGTGGGCCCGGGGCCGCTCGTTGGACGACGCGATTCCCTTCTCGCCCGCGCAGGTCGGCGCCCCCGTGCTGCGCCCGGCCCAGATCTTCGCGATCGGCCTCAACTACCAGGCACACGTCTCCGAGGCCGGCGTGCGACCGAAGATCACCTCACCGGCGGTGTTCACGAAGTTCGTCACCAGCATCGCCGGCCCGCACGACACCGTGGCCCTGCCCAGCACCCGGGTCGACTGGGAGGTCGAGCTGGTCGCGGTCATCGGACGCGGCGGACACCAGGTGGCGGAGAAAGACGGGTGGAGCCACGTGGCGGGCCTGACCGTGGGCCAGGACCTGTCCGAGCGCACGGTCCAACTGGAGGGCCCGGTACCCCAGTTCTCCCTCGGCAAGTCCTACCCGGGGTTCAGCCCGATCGGCCCCTCCCTGGTGAGCGTCGACGAGTTCGCCGACCCCGACGATCTGGCCCTGTCCTGCGCCCTGGACGGCGAGGTGCTCCAGGACGGCCGGACCAAGGATCTGATCTTCTCGGTGCCCGAACTCGTCGCGCGGCTCTCCGCCGTCGTCCCACTGCTTCCCGGAGACGTCATCTTCACCGGCACCCCCTCCGGGGTGGGGATGGGCCGCGCCCCCGAGCGCTACCTGGTACCGGGCGGAACCTTGGTGAGCACCATCGAGGGCATCGGCTCGCTCAACAACCCCCTGGTGGCGGGCTATGGAGCGCAGGGCACTGCCTGACCGGGTCCCGACCCACCACCAACAACGCAAGAACACACTTCGAGACGCCGACTCCGATCGGCAACAAGGGAACCAATCATGAGTGACCAGACACGCGACGTGGTGAACGAGCTCCTCAAGCGCATGGGCGAGGGTGACATCCCGGCCGTGGTGGCGCTGTTCGCGGACGACGCCCATTGGGAGGTCCCCGGGGACCCGGAGGTCGTCCCCTGGGTGGGCAGCCGCGGGGTCGCCGGCATCCCGGACTTCTTCCAGACCATGGGCCGACTCACCGTCCGCGAGCTCTTCGAGATCGAGCGCGTCGTCGTCGACGGTCCCAACGCGGTGCTGATCGGACGGGCGCGGGTCGTCGTCAATTCCACGGGCAAGACGATCGACACGCCCTTCGCCGTGGACATCGTCGTCGACGAAGAGGGCCGAATCAGCCGCTTCTACATGTTCGAGGACTCCCTGACCGTCGCCCGCGCCCTGCGTCCCTGAACAACCCGCTCACCACCGCTCCACCGCAACTCCGCTCCCCCGGAAGACGTAGCCTCGCACATCCCCTCGCGCCAGATCGGTACGGGCTACTTCCAGGAGACGCATCCGGAGCGGCTCTTCGTCGAGTGCAGCGACTTCTGCGAGCTGGTCTCCACACCCGACCAGATGCCGCGCCTGTTGCGGATCGCCATGCAGCGCGCCGTCGGCAACAGTGACGTCTCCGTTCTCGTCCTGCCCGGCGACCTCGCCGCGGCTTCGACGACCGGCACCACGGGTTTGAACCCATTGGTGCCGGCAGCGGGCCGCGTCGCCCCGAGTTCCCGGCCGCCGTCCTCGACGAACTGGCCGCCGATGATGCGGTGTTCACCGTCGACACCGGCATGTGCAACGTCTGGGCCGCCCGATACATCACGCCCAATGGGAAGCGTCGCATCCTCGGCTCGTTCCTGCACGGCACGATGGCCAACGCCCTCCCGCACGCCATCGGGGCGCAGATGGCCGACCGCAGCCGTCAGGTGATCTCCATGTCCGGCGACGGCGGCCTTCCCATCCTGCCGGAATCCACGCCATCCGCATCGAGCGCCCCCGTGAGGTCCGCGCCGGTCTCAAGGAGGCACTGGCCTTCCCCGGCCCCTGCCTGGTGGAGCTCGTGACCGATCCGAACGCCCTCGCCATCCCCCCGCGGATCTCCACGGAACAGGTCACGGGCTTCGCCTTGGCGGCGGGCCGAACAGTCCTGGCCGGGGGCGTCGGTCAGATGCTCGACGTGGCGCGGGCCAACCTTCGCAACATCCCGCGGCCATGAGCCCCCATCCTGAAAGGCTCCCATGAACATCGGAACACTCGGCGCGGGGACGGTCGCCCAAGCCATCGCCCGCCACGCCGTTGCCCACGGGCACCACGTCCTCCTCAGCAACAGCCGCGGCCCCGACTCGCTGGCGGCTGTGGTGCGGGATCTCGGCCCGCTGGCCAGTGCCGGCACGCCCGAGGAAGCAGCTTCGGCCGAGTTGGTCGTGTTGGCCGTCGGCTGGCCGCAGATTCCCCAGGCCGTGGCCGCACTGCCCGCCTTCGACGGACGCATCGTGATCGACGCCACCAACCAATTCGCCGATCCGCCCTCCCATGCGAAGGCCGTTGACCTCGGGGACCTGACCGGGAGCGAATTCGTCGCCGCGCACCTGCCCGGAGCTCGCGTCGTCAAGGCATTCAACAGCCTCTACGGCAAGTACATCGCCGCCGATCCCCGGCACCCGGCCGGCCGCCAGGTGCTGTTCCTCGCCGGCGACGATCCCGACGCGGTCTCCACCGTCAGTGATCTGGCATCCGAATTCGGCTTCGCCCCCGTCGGCTTGGGGTCACTGCGTGAAGGCGGCCGACTCATGCAACTCGGCGGCCCGCTCTCCGGGTTGCACGTCCTCAAGCAGGACTGAACCCGCTCCCCCACCCCTCTCCGTCGCTCCCGCGCAGCCGCCCGGGAGCCCGCCAGCGACACCTTGAGGAAGACGCCCCGTGACGAGTCGAAGCGCCACCCCGTCCCAGCCCCTGCTGCAACCCGTGCGCCTGGGAGCGCTCCACCTGCCCAACCGCGTCCTCATGGCCCCCATGACCCGTTCCCGCGCCCAGAACGCCGGCCTGGTCCCCACCGATCTCATGCAGGCGTACTACGCCCAGCGCGCCTCCGCCGGCCTGATCGTCTCCGAGGGCACCTGGGTCAACGACCAGGCGATCGGGTTCATCAATGTGCCCGGCATCTACAGCGAGGCCCAGACCCGCGGCTGGGCGACGGTCACCGAGGCCGTCCACACGGCCGGCGGGCGGATCATCTCCCAGCTCGGCCACGTCGGCGCCGGCTCCCACCCCGACCACTTCGGCGGCCGCCTGCCGGCAGGCCCCTCCGCGATCAACCCCGGTGAGCGGTCCTTCACCCCGTCCGGCATGAAGGACACCGTCACCCCACGCGCGTTCACCGGGTCCGAGATCGCCCAGACCATCGCCGACTACCGAACGGCCGCGGCCAACGCCCGCCAGGCGGGCTTCGACGGCCTGGAGGTCCACGCCCAGGGCTCGCAACTCATCGCCCAGTTCCTCAACCCCCGCCTGAACCAGCGCACCGACGCCTACGGCGGCGATGCCGAGCGGCGCGCACAGTTCCTCTTCGACATCCTGGACGCCGTCACCGAAGTATGGGACGCCGGGCGCGTCAGCGTGAAGATCTCCCCGTACTGGACGAGCGGCTCGGCCTTCGTCGCCGACGAGGAGGACCTCGCCGACTACGACCAGGTGATCAAGCGGCTCGGCGGCAACTCTCTGGCCTTCCTGCACCTCATGGGTCCGGTCACGCAGGACATCACCGACCAGGACCGGATCAGGCCGTTCGCCCGCTATCGCGCACAGTACGACGGGCCGATCGTGGCCAATGTCGGCTTCAACCGGTCCAGCGGAAACGCGATCATCGAGCAAGGGGTGGCCAGCGCCGTGTCGTTCGGCGCGCCCTTCATCGCCAATCCGGACCTCGTCGACCGTTTCGCCGGCGGCCATCGGCTGGCGGACGGGGATCGGGCCTCGTTCTATGCGGGCGGAGCCGACGGGTACATCGACTACCCCGCGATCTCGGAGGGCAACCGGCAATCCAAGGGGTCACCAGCATGAGCGGCACCGTCGCGGACCTGATGCGCCGCAACCTCCTCGAGGTCTTCGACGAACCGGCCGCCGAGCGCCGTGCCGCTGCCGTCGCGGAGATCTACTCCGAGGACGTCCGCTGGCACGAGACCGGCCGCGCCGTCATCGGCCGCAAGGCCCTCGCCCGGCGGGCGGAACAGCCACGAACAGAGAACCCTGACTGGGTCTTCCAGCCGGACGGCCCCGTGTCGCAGGAACGTACGGAACCGGCGCGACCACTCCGGGCCCTCGTACCCGTGGTACTCGCAGGAGTCCCGGATCTCCGACGCACGCCCCTGGCACACCTGTACCGAGCCGTACACCGCTGGCGCTTCGTCCCCGGCGGCCCCGAGGTCTTGCACCGCTACCTGTCCACGCCCTCGGTCTCACGCTCGGCCCCGCGGAGCCAAACCAGGCGAGACCAGGGTGGGGGCGGGGGCGTTTGAGAGGCGGTCGTCTTGCCGGAGGCGACGGCCGTCCTGGCCCGATTCCTCAACGCTGCGCGGTCGGACGGACGATGACCTCGTTCACATCTACGTGGGCGGGCTGGTCGACTGCGTAGGCGATGGCCTGGGCGACGGCACTGGCCGGGATGGCCAGCTGGTCGGCTGCCGTGCGCACCTCTGTCATGACCTCTGGCGCCCCGCCCTGTCCCATCAGTTCGCTGCTGGTGAAGCCGGGGCTGATGACGGTCACACGAAGATCCTCGCTCTCCTGGCGCAGGCCCTCGGAGAGTGCCCGGACGGCGAACTTGGTGGCGCAGTAGACGGCGGCGGTCGGGTCGACGCGGTGCGCGGAGGACGAGGCGATGTTGACGATCTGGCCGGAGCGGCGCTCCTCCATGTACGGCAGCACTGCCGCGATTCCGTGGAGCGTCCCCCGCAGGTTCACATCGATCATCCGATCCCACTCCTCGACCCGGCGCATGCTGAGCGGCGAGAGCGGCATGACACCAGCGTTGTTGACCAGTACGTCGATGCGGCCGAACCTCTCGTGGGCGGCGCCCGCGAAGGCCTGCATCTCCTCCAGAACGCTCACGTCCAGTTGCCGAAAGTCCGCCTGCCCGCCGGCCTCGTTGATGTCCTGGACAAGTGCGGCGAGCCGGTCGGTACGTCGGGCTCCGAGCATCACCTGGTGCCCGAGTGACGCGAGATGACGGGCGGTCGCCTCGCCGATGCCGCTGCTCGCACCGGTGATCAGAACTGTCTTGGATTCGCGGATCGAGGTGTCCGTCACGGCATGCTCCCGAGCTGAGGGGGGGGTGAATCGTTGCGATTTCCAGCTTGCGATCTCGTCCGGAGGCGCGGAAGGGCGGCGGTTCCTAGGTGCGCCACACCTAGGAACCGCCGCCCTTCCGGCGTCGTGCCTGGTCCGGCAGATTGGAACCATCAAGCAAACCGACTCGAAAGGAGCCAGGGGTGACGACGACGAAGCAGGTGCAGGGCTGGATCGACAGCTATGTGCATGCCTGGAACACCGCGGATCCGCAGGACATCGCGGCGCTCTTCACTGCCGATGCCGAGTACCACGAGCAGCCCTTCGAAACCGACTGGGTGGGCCGTGAGGCGATCGTCGCCGGGTGGCTCTCACGGCAGGACTGGCAAGCGGGCGGCTGGAGCTTCGAGAGCGAGATCCTGATGATCACCGGTGATACCGCCGCTGTCAGCGGCGTCGGCGTCTACAAGGAACTGGGCACGTTCGAGAACCTCTGGGTGGTGACGCTCACCACCGGCGGGAGATGCTCGATGTTCCGGATGTGGAACAACGAAATTCAGGCCTAGCTCAGCAGGGAGGCGGCGGCGTCCGCGCTCGCACCGGGTGTGGGCGTGCCGACCAGCAGCTGCTGACCGGGGGCGTCCCGCACGTCGAAGGTCTGGTAGGTCAGCTCGATCCGGCCGGCGCGCGGATGAACGAAGACCTTGTACGCGCGACTCAGGCTCCCCACGGTCTGGTCCTTCCAGATCGCTTGGAACTCCTGCGAGGTGGCCAGCATCTCCTTGATGAGGCCGTGGACCGCCGGATCGCCCGGGTAGGTGCCGGCGTTCAGCCGCAGCGCGTGGACCGTGGCGGTGGCGACGGTCCCCCACTCGACGAAGACGCTCCGCGCCGCGGGATGCGAGAACAGCACCCGGACCATGTTGTCCGTCCCGGTGAACGGCGAGAGCAGCGCGGTGGCGAGCGGATTGGTGGCCAAGACGTCGAACGACGGGCTCAGGACATATGCGGCGGCGGTCGGGAAAGCGTCCAGGAGGTCCCGCAGCGAGGGGTGGACCAGATCGCGCGATGCGTCCAGGGCCATGCCCGGAGCAAGTCCGGCCAACCGGAACAGGTGTGCCCGCGCATCCGCGTCCAGCGCGAGCGCCCGGCCGATCGCCGCGACGACCTGCCCGGACGGATTGCGCTCCCTGCCCTGCTCCAGGCGCGCGTAGTAGTCCGCGCTCACCCCGGCCAGCACGGCCACCTCCTCTCGGCGCAGGCCCGAGACTCGCCGGGCGCCGCCTGTGATCAGCCCGGCGTCCGCCGGGTCGACGCGCGCGCGGCTCGCACGGAGGAATTCTCCGAATGGGGTGACAGTGGCAGGCATGGTCAACAATCTATCCAAACCGACGCGGCGGCCGCGCATTGCCGTCGTGTCAAGGCGCCGCCGAGCTCTGTTGCCGCGCGATGCCGGACAGCACAGGCCGGCGACGCTCGATGAAGGCGGCCACGGCCTCGAAGAGCAGGCGACACTCCGCGGAACCGATCGTCAGCGACAGCGCGACCATGCCCCGTCGCGCGAGGTAGACGCCGGCGGCCAGCATGTCGAAGAAGAACAACTCCTTCAACTCCTGGTCCGCGCCCCGCACATCGGCACCGCAATGCACCGCCCGGTCGGTGAAGTGCACGGTCATCAGCGATCCCAAGCCGGTGAAGACCATGGGAACACCGGACTCCTCGCACAGGAGGTTCAACTCCGTGCGCAACCGGTCGCCCCGCGTGCCGAGTTCGTCGGCCGCCTCCGGCGTCAGCTCGTCGAGCGCCGCAAGTCCCGCGCTCATGGTCAGCACGTTGTTGTTGAAGGTGCCTGCGTGCGCCAGGGAGCCGGGCTGTCGAGGATCGAAGACCGACATGAGGTCCGATCGACCGCCGAAGGCACCGAAGGACAGGCCCCCGCCGATGTACTTGCCCAACGTGGTGAGGTCGGCTTCGAGCCCCGAGATGCTCTGGTAGCCGCCGTGGGCGAGCCGCGAGGTCATGACCTCGTCGAAGATGAGCAACGTCCCGCTTTCCCGGGTTCGGCGACGTAGCAGCCGGAGGAACTCCTGATCGGCAGGCACACAGCCGCCGGACCCGAGCATCGGCTCCACCAGGACGGCCGCGAGGGACGAGCCGTATTCATCGAGAAGCGCGCTGGTGCTATCGATGTCGTTGTAGGTGCCGACGACCCACTCGTGCGGGACGTTGGTCGGCGCCGAGCCGCCGGCGAACGACGCGAGGCTGCCGTGGTAGGCGCCGTCGAACACCAGGATCTTCCTCCGGCCGGTCGTGGCCATGGCCGTCGTGATGGCGAGCAGGTTGGCCTCGGTCCCGGAGTTGGTGAACCGAACCGAGTCGACGGAGGGGAACCGCTCACAGATCCGCGCCGCGAAGCGCGCCTCCAGCCGGTTGTGTCCGGACAGCGAGATGCCGTCCGCAAGGGCGCTGCGCACCGCATCGGCAATGGCCGGGTTGGTGTGACCGAAGAGCCCGGCAGTGAAGTCCCCGAGGAAGTCCACGTACTCGTGCCCATCCGCATCCCACAGGCGGGCGTCCTGGCCACGGACGATGCGCAGCGGAAAGGGGCTGTGGAAGAGGACGGTGCGGGTGTTCCCTCCCGGCATGTGCGCACAGGCGCTCTCGAAATGGCGCCGACTCTCCTGATTGGCCTCCGCATACGCCTCCCGGGCACTCTCCAACGCCGAGGCCGGCGTCCCACCGAGCGAATCAATCGTGCTGCGCACAGGTTCAGTCATGCTCCCGCCTCCTGGTTACCGGCCCCACTGCCCGCTTCGTGGACGCCTGCCACGCTCCTCCTCACCGATCGATAGGTCCAGCGAAAGTTTTGGAGCTATATTCATCAAAAATCTTGACCCCAGAGGTGAACGTGCTCGACATGCATCGCCTGCGGATCCTGCGCGAGCTCAAGCACCGGGGAACGCTGGCAGCCGTCGCCGCCGCAATGGCCTACGCGCCCTCCTCCATCTCCATGCAGCTGTCCCAGCTCGAGGAGGAGACCGGAGTGCCGCTGCTGCAACGGGTCGGCCGCTCGGTCCGGCTCACCCCGCAGGCCGAGCTGCTCGTCTCCCACACCGAGGCACTGCTCGAACTCATGGAGCGCGCGGAGGCCGACCTGGCGGCCTCGTCGCACGCCATCACCGGTACGGTGCGGCTCGCCACCTTCCAGACCGTCGCCCTCGCGCTGCTCCCCACTGCGCTCGGGCAACTGCGGGCCGAGCACCCGCAGCTCCGAGTAGAGATCAGCCAACTCGAGCCGGAGCAGGCGCTTCCAGGACTGGTCGCGCACGATTTCGATCTCGTCATCGCGCACGAGTACCCCGGTCACCCCCTCCCCCGACTGCCCCAGATCGAGCACCAGACCCTGGTGCGCGATCGCCTGCACATCGCCGTACCGGAGGAGCTGGCGGACAAACAGCTGAGGCTGGCGGACCTGGCCGACCGCGCCTGGGTGATGGAGCAGCCCGGCACTCCTGCCCGTCGCTGGTGCGAGGCCGTGTGCCGGGAGGCCGGCTTCGAGCCCGATGTCCGGTACTGCTCCTACGACTTGCAGCTGCACGTCAAGCTGGTGGAGGCCGGTGAGGCCGTCGCTCTGCTGCCCGAACTCGTCTGGGCCGGCGCCGAACCCACCGTGGCCCAACACGGGCTCGCCGACCCGCACAGCAGCCGCCGTATCGTGGCCGCCACCCGCCGGGGCGCACATGGCCATCCAGCGGTCCTGGCGGTGCGCCAAGCGCTACTTCGAGCAAGCGCGGCGAGACGGTAACACCTCCGTCGGAGGCCGGACAAGCTCCGGATATTTGCACCATCTCGATGTAACTATTATTGTTCCTACGAGGCAAGGGAGGTGCGCCGTGAGCGCCAACAGCAGACTGACCATCGCGGCACACGCGCTGACGTGGATCGGGCTCTATCAGCGCCGCGGCCATGAGGTCGCCACCTCCGAGCAGATCGCGACGAGCGTCAACACCAATCCAGTGGTGATCCGGCGCCTGCTGTCCGAGGTGCGCAAGGCCGGACTCGTCGACTCCCGCCGAGGCGCGGGAGCCGGCTGGATGCTCTCGCGGAACCTGGGAGACATCACGCTGCTCGATGTCTACGAAGCGGTCGAGGCAGGTCCGATCTTCGCCCTGCACCGCTCGACACCCGACCCGGAATGCGTCGTCGGCCACGGCATCGGCCCGGTGATGACCACCGTCTACGGCGGGATCGAGGCCACCCTCCGCAAGGAGCTGGCGCGAACAACCCTGGAGGACGTCCTGCGGGACATCCTCAAAGCCGCCCAAGAGCCCGACGGGAAAGTCGACAGCCCGGCCCGCTAGACCCCAGCCGGCGGATGGGTGGGGTCTTCCAGGTTGTGCTCGCGGGCGTAGGCGATGAGCTTACGAGGCGCCCTGTCGATGTGTTCGGTGAGCGCCGCGACCGCGGCGTCCGCATCGCGGTCCAGAGCATGGTCCCGCAGCGCCCGGTGCTCCGCGGCGAGGTCGCGCATCTGATCCTCCGTCAGGCTCCAGTACCAGCGCCGGTAGAGCTCCGCGCTGTCGCGCAGCGTCGTGACGATCCCGATCAGGCGCGGACTCTGACATCCGGAGAGCAGCGCCTGGTGGAAAGCGCGATGCGCATCGGGCCAGTCCTCGTTGAGGTGTCCGTCCTCCCCGTTGACCGGGGTGCGATCAAGCGTGTGGAAGGACGACACGACGGCGGCCTCCCACTCGAGATCACCCAGCTCGATGGACTGCCGCAGCGCGAGCGACTCCACCTGGATCCGGGTCCTGGTGAGGTCGGACATGTCGTCGACCGATAGCGGCATCACACTGAAGCCCCGCTGGGGACTGGAAACCACCAACCCCTGCTCGGCGAGCCTGGTCAGCGCCTCGCGCACCACCGAGAGACTCACCCCGAAGCGGCCTGCGAGAGCAACCAGCTTCAACCGCTGCCCGGGATCGAGCTGCCCGTTGAGCAGATCCGCCCGGATCCCGTCGAATACCTCTTCAGTGCGCGTCGCGTTCTCTCTGGCCACCGGCATACCCTAGCACCTTTAACGATGAACCATGCCTTTATCGAAATTTGCTACCACTATCGACAGAGGAGGGACTCGGGACATGGACCAGCAGGCGAGTGCCGACCGACCGCACCAGCCGAGGTGCGCAGCGCGGCGCTCGCCTGGCGGAGGGGCCATGCCTCGACCCGCTCGTAGGTCCAGTCCTTGCCGTCGACGAGGGTGAGCGGCCGAAGCAGAACCACGGCATGTCCGCTGCCTGACGGATCGTCACTTCCTGGCGCCCGGGTGGCCGGGAGCCGTTGCGTGCGCTACGGTCGTAACCACTTCAGTTACTTCGGAGGGTGAAGGTCATGCGAAGCGTGGTGCAGAGCGAGGCAGGCGACGCGGCCACCGTCGTGCGCGTCGAAGACGTTCCCGAGGCGCCCGCGCCCGGCGTCGGCGAAGTCCAGGTATCCGTCAGCTTCTCCCCTGTGCACCGGGGAGACCTGGTGGGCGCCTCCAGGCCACTCCCGGGCGGAGCCTCGATGCGTGCACTGGGAACAGAAGCGGCGGGAGTCGTAACCGCTGTGGGTGAGTCGGTGTCGACCCTGAGCGTCGGGGACCGGGTGGCCGTCTTCCCCGCCATGAGGGCGTGGTCCGAGCGCGTCACCGTGCCGGCCGATGCCGCTGTGATCGTTCCTGAGGCGGTGAGCGACGAAACAGCGAGCATTGCGCTCGTCAATTCCGTGACTTCGCGGGACGTCCTGCGCGCAATCGACGAGCTGCGGCGCGCTGCGGCGGCCCCGGAGGATGCTCCCCTGGTGGTCTCGGCAGCCGCGTCCGCGGTCGGCAAACTCATCGTCAGGCAGGCCATTGATCGCGGCTGGAGCGTCATCGCCGTTGTGCGAAGTCAGCGGTCGGCGACAACGGTCCGCACGCACTTCCCTGACGTCCCAGTCGTGGTCACCCAGGACGACGGATGGCAGACGGAGCTTGCGTGCTTGATCGGCGGGAGGGCTGTCCCCGTGATCACTGACGCCCACGGAGGACCGTTCGTGCAGGAGATCCTGCCGTTCCTCTCCGACGCCGGCACGCTGGTCGTGTGGGGGGATCTGGCGGCGGAGCCCTGGACCCTGAGCACGTTGGACCTGCTCATGCGGGAACTGAACGTGCGGGCGGTGAGCATCTCCCGCTGGATGCACCGCCCCAAAGCCATCCGGGCCGCCGATCGGGAAGCCGCCCTCGAACTCGCCGTGCGGCATCCCGAACTCCTCACCGTGCACGGCACCTACCCGCTCGAGGAACTCTGGGACGCCATCGACGCCGCAACAACGAACGGCTCCGGCAGCGCACTGCTCAAGCTGAGCTGAGGTCCGATCCAGCACGCGCCCAATGAACGACTTCGGCTTCGCGCCGTCGTCGCAGAGGAAAGAGAACCATGACTACAGACACCGACACTTCGCGCATGGTCGCCAACCAGTTCGTCGAGCGGCTCGGCAAGCAGGACCAGGACGGCATTCAGGAGCTGTTCGCACCCGAGATCGACTGGCATGTGCCAGGCAGCGACAAGCTGCCGTGGACCGGTAGCCGAACCCGGCGCGAGGAGGTCGCCCCGTACTTCACGACGATGTGGCCGCACTACGTCCCCGGTCAGTCGAAGGTCGTGCTGGAGCGGACCATCGTCGAAGGCGGTGACGTGATGCTGCTGGCGACCTTCAGCCACCTCATCGCGGCCAGCGGCCAGCGGTTCACCACGCCGGCCGCACTCCACCTGGTGATCGAGGACGGCCGGATCGTCCAGATGCATCTCTACGAGGACACCCTGATCGTCGACCAGGCGTTTCACGCGGACGGGACCAGCTGAACGGAAGGCTGGGGCCACCCAGGGGAACTGTTGGGAATCGCACGCCCCCAGTGCCTCCGCTATTGCGGAGCTCGCCCAGAGAAAGGAAAGATCATGAAGACAGTCACATTCGAGCAGACTGGAAGGGTCGGGAGCATAGTCCTGGTCGACCCGCCCGACCACGCGTTGAGCCGTACCTTTGCCAACGACCTGCTGGCAGCCGTCCACGAAGCAAGCAGCAGTGACATTCGAGTACTGGTGGTGCGCGCCACGGGCCCGAACTTCGGCACGGGTGGCTTCGTCCCCGAATGGCCCGGCAAAGACCGGAACTGGTTCCGCACCTTCATCGCCGAAGTGAATCAGGCCTACACGGCGATCGAGGCCCTGCGCGTCCCCACCATCGCGGCTGTGCGGGGCCGGGCGGTCAGCGGCCACTACGAGCTCGTCCTGCGCTGCGACCTCATCGTCGCCGCCGATGACGCGACGTTCACGTGGGTGGAGGCAGACACCGGCATGGCGCCGCTGGCCGGTGGGGTGCAGCGCCTCGCAGACCGAGTCGGTCGTGGGCGCGCCACCGCTCAGGTGCTGCTGTCCGACTCCCTCACCTCAGCCGAGGCGGAGCGGATCGGGCTGGTCAACCAGGTCGTTCCCGGCGCGCAACTGGACGAGGCCGTCGACCGCCTGGCCGAACGGCTCGCGACAGGACCGACGCGCGGATACGCCGCGGTCCGGGCACTGTTCAAGGCCTGGTCGGGTGGTGGGGTGCCGTCCGCAGATCAGCTGACGCTCGATCTCACCATGGACCTCTTCGAGTCCACGGACGCGCAGGGCGCGTTCGCCGCCGTCAAGAAGGCTGCCGAGACCGGCGGCGGCATCATCCGGCCGACGTTCGTGGGAACGTAGCCGGCTGTCGGCACGAGCGAGCCCAGCAACCGATCCATCACCAACCCGCTTTCGAGGATTCTCATGTCCGATCTGTCATCGTTCCTGACCGGCGGGCCGTACACCCGGGTGTTCGTGCAGCCGGAAGCCGGCCGGGATTTCGTCCGCAACTACCTGCACAACTTCGACGCGCGCCTGGAGTACGTGTTCAGCATCCCGCGCCTGAACAACCTTCAGGTGGTCGGCATCACCTCGCCCCTGGGCAACGTCTCCGCCGTGATCACCGACTCCCTCGACGGCTTCCCCGATTACCTCGCCAGGACGAGCGTGCTCTACCGGACCGACGACATCGACGGCACCTTGCGGGCCGCCGAGGCCGCCGGGATGAAGCCGCTCCAGGAGAAGACACCTGTTCCGATCGGCTTCCAGGGTCGCTTCGAGACGCCGGGCGGGTATGTGGTCGAGCTCTTCGAGATCTCTCCGGAGGGACGCCAGTATCTGGATCCCGACGCCACCGAGCTCGGCTTCGCCTGATCCCGGCCACGTGGACGAGGGCCCGGAGGTGGTTGCAGAACGCGCCCCGGGCGCCGCCGCAGGGCCGGTTGTTGTTGGTGCTGCACGCGTACGCGTGGCTGCCGGCGGCGATCGACGAGACGTAGACCCGCGCGGCGTCCGAGCCGCTGGACACCACGCCCCGCCGGCTCAGTGCACGGCCGACCGCCGGTCCCGGCCCGGCCCCGCCGCGGGCTCCCTCATGTGGCGTGCCAGCCGGACCAGCGGGTCACGGCCACCTCGACGACGGGTCCGGCCGGTGGGCGCCCGGCGTACTGCGAGGGGTACTTCGCCGCCAGCAGGCGTACGTAGTGCGCGGCGGACGCGGAGGCGTCCGCGGGTGGCAGCACGGTGGCGGTCCCGTCCGCCCGTGCCCACCACAGCCGGTCCCAGTCCTCGTCGTAGGCGTCGACGAGCAGACAGACCTGGGGGCGGGCCCGCATGTTGGCCAGTCGCTTGAGTTCGGTGGTCCGCTTGGGCTTGTGGTCCACGGCGAAGGCGAGGTGGTCGCCGGTCAGGGCGAAGACGACCGGGACCAGATGCGGGTGTCCTTCGGTGTCCGCGGTGGCGAGGCGGGCGATCCGCGAGGCGGCGAAGCACTGCCGGGCCCGGCCGCTCGTCATCACCGGCACGGCTGTCCCGTTCCCGTCACCGGAAGCCCCCCGCGACCTCGGCGAACCGGTCGAGGTGGGTCAGCGTCTCGGCCTCCGGCGCCGTGGGCAGGAAGAACAGCACCCGTTCCACGTCGAGCCGGGCGTACTCCTCGATGACGGCGGGGTCGGCCGGCACCCCGTAGACGGTCACCGGCACGTCGCGGCCCGCGGTGTTCCGCATCCGCGCGATCTGCGGCCCCAGTTGGCGGGGCGGGACGCCGTTGGCCAACCAGGCGTCGCCGAGGGCGGCGACCCTGGGGAACGCGCCCTCGCCACCGCCCACGTAGATCGGCGGATGGGGCCGTTGGACCGGCTTGGGCCAGGAGTAGACCGGATCGAAGTCCACGAATTCGCCGTGGAACTCGGCCTTCTCCTGCGTCCACAGCTCCCGGATGGCCCGCAGCCGCTCGTCCACCAGCCGGCCCCTGGTCCGCGGATCCGTCCCGTGGTTGGCCATCTCCTCCTCGTTCCAGCCGACGCCGATGCCGAAGACCGCCCGGCCGCCGGAGACCAGGTCCAGGGAGGCCACCTCCTTGGCGGTGGTGATCGGGTCCCGTTGGACCACCAGCGCGATACCGGTGCCCAGCAGGATCCGGTCGGTGACGGCGGCGGCCGCGGCCAGCGCGACGAACGGGTCGAGGGTGCGGTAGTAGATCTCGGGGAGTTCGCCGCCTCGGGGGTACGGCGTACGACGCTCCACCGGGATGTGTGTGTGTTCGGCGACGAACAGGGAGTCGAGGCCCCGTTCTTCCACGGCGCGCCCCAGCGCGGTCGGCGCGGTGCCTCGGTCGGTGATGAAGGTCGATACACCGAACTTCACGGCGGCTCCTTCGGTTCCGGAGGTGTCGGGCGCCCGGTCGGCGACCTCTGCCGAGGTACCCCGACCGGCCCCGCCGCAACAATCCGACCCGCCAACCGGGCGATCGCCGCCCCGGCCCGGCACCGGCCACGCGGCCCGTCAGTGGTCGACGGTGACGACGATCTTTCCGACCTGTGCGCCCGCTTCCATGTAACGGTGCGCCTCCCTGATCTCGTCCAGGGTGAAGACGCGGTCCACGACCGGCTCGAAGGCCCCCGTGCGCAGCCCGGACGCGACGAACGCCTCGCCCCGGCGCAGCCGTTCCGGGTCGCGGGTGGTCTCGAAGAGGGTGTAGGTGCGCATGTTCAGGGCGGGCATCCCCAGCTCGAACGCCGGGTAGGGCGTGACCTCGCCGCTCAGGGCGCCGTACTCGAAGAGCGTGCCGCCGGGCGCGACCACCTTGGCCAGGTCCAGCACGCCGGGCCCGGCGATCGCGTCGAAGACGAATGCGGCACCCCGGCCTCCGGTCAGCCCGAGCACGCGCGCCACCACGTCCTCCTCGTCGGTGACGACCACGTCCGCCGCACCCGCCGCGAGCAGGGCGTCCTTCTTGACCGCGGTGCGGGTCGTGGCGATCGGCACCGCTCCGACGCGCAGCGCGAGCTGGATCGCGGCCAGGCCGACGCTGCTGGAGGCCGCGGTCACCACGACGGTGTCCCCGGCACGCATGCCGCCGACCTCCACCAGGGCGCCGTAGGCCGTCAGATAGGGCATCCAGACCGCTGCGCCGGCGACCGCGTCGAGCCCGTCGGGGCGGCGCACGACCGCGGCCGCTGGCACGAGCGCCCGCTCGCCGTAGACGCCGTAGTCGTTCATCGAGAACGCCGGCACCACGCTCACCGCCTGGCCGACCTCAAGTCCGGTCACTCGGGAGCCGACGGCCTCGACCACGCCGGCGGCCTCCGTTCCCAGGCGCGCGGGGAACTGCTTGACCTGCTCGATGTAGGTGCCGCTGCGGAAGAGCACCTCGGCGCGGTTGAGGCCGATCGCCTCGACGCGCAGGGCCACCTCGTCGGGCCCGGGGTCGCCGATCTCCACGTCCTCCAGCCGCAGCACTTCCGGCCCGCCGAGTTCGTGGAACCGCACCGTTCTGGCCATGACGCCTCGTCCTTCCGTTCGGTGACGGCGGCGCCGATCCGGGCCGCCCGTGCCTCACTCAAACCAAAAGTTCGACCCGTGTCAAACTTCGATGGACATCAAACCTTGACGGTCATCAAAGTTCGATGCGTGTCGTACCATATGTGCGGGAGGTCAACGGACGATCGGGAGGTCACGGGCGATGACGGCAGCAGCGCGAGCCGGCAGGGACCGCACCCCGCCGCACCCGGACCTGGCCACGATCACCCTCCAGCAGGTGCTGGAGGCACTGGTCGATCCGGTGCGCCGCTGCATCGTCAGGCACCTCCACTCCACCGGTCACGACGTCGCCTGCGGCACGATCGAGCTGCCGGTGAGCAAGTCGACCGCCACCCACCACTTCCACGTGCTGCGCGAGGCCGGCCTGATCCGCCAGTACTACGCCGGCACCTCCCGCATGAACGCCCTGCGCCTGGAGGAGTTCGACCGGGCCTTCCCCGGACTGCTCCCGGCCCTCCTGGCCCAGCGCGACGGCGACCGCGACGCGTGAGGAAGGGCCGCCCCCGGGATCCCGGCCGCCCGTCTTGAGCCGCCCGGCGGCGCACGCCCCAGGAGAGCCGCGGCGTAGCTCAGCCCTCCTGGGGCGTGCGCCCCTCGACGCGGATCCCCTCCCGGAAGCGTGCGGCCCCCTCCCCTACGTCCGCGCGGTATCGACCCAACCGACCCAACTCCCGAAGATCGACGGCGAGGTTCCAGAGGGGCCGGGCGAGCCTCGACAGGCAGGCGCCGGGGTCGACGTCGGCCAACCCGGTAGAGGGCGACCGCCCCTCCCTGGCACGCGACCGCATCCGACAGGCGGCCGGTCTCCCCCAGCGACAGGGAGGTGTTGACCAGGTTCGCGGCCAGTCCGGCGCGGTGCGCTCCACCCTCGGCCGCGGCCAGCTCGCGATGGAGGGCCAACGCCTCCCCGTGGACCGGCAGCCGGTCCGCCCAACGGCCGGGCAGCCCACCGTGCATGGCGCACTCGTTGAGGCCACCGGCCAGTTCGTTGAGGCTCGCGGCGAAGGCCGCGCGGTGCTGCGCGGGGTCGACCTGCGCCAGGGCCGCCAGCCCCGCACCCGGTCCTCCAATTCGGCCAGATGCCTCCGCGCCGTCACCTCGTCCGCCGACGAGCGCTCCACCCCGCCCCCTCACCGCCCACAGTCACCCTGGACCTCTCCGCAGCCGAGGCCCCGCGACAGGCATGCCCTCCGCCACCGGAACACTCCCCGGCTTCAAGTCCCTCCAGGTATGGGGCCCTTGAAGCCGCTCCCCCGTTCACCTCGCCCTTCCCCCGCCGCCCCTCGGGCAGTGGAACGGAACACCGGCACCAACCGATGCCCCGTTCGCCAGCCGGGCCACCAGGCGCAGAATCCAAGCGGGTTCGCAATTCCGCCCAAATCGCTCGGGGACGCGCCGGGAGCGCGACGGCTTCACAAGCGCACAACCTCGTAAGCTCTTACTCAACGCTAGGGAGCTCGGGCCCAACAGCACGGCGGCCGACGCCGCCCGCTCGGGACTCCCCAGGTGGAACCGTCGCTGTTCTCCGCGTTCACGAGAGGGGCTTCCTATGCAGACACTGGAGGACCGCCCGCCAACACCCCGCCGATTCCCACACCCGTGGCGCCGCTACGGTCGGCTCGTCGCCACGAACTTCCTGCGCGGCGCGTCCTACGCCTGCGGCACCGGCGTCATCGGCTTCGCGGTCTGGTGGGCCCAGAACCGCTAGGGCGTTTCTGACGAACCGATCCGACCGACACCGCCAACCACCACCGACGACCCGACCGACACGCGCCGGTCCCGCACACCGCGAGCATCTCCACTGACCCCAACACCACCCCGCACCAGCCGAATTCGTCGGCAGCGGGCAGAATCGGCCCATGCTGACTGTCGGTTCCGTGGTGTTGGGCGTGGCGGACGTACCCCGTGCGGCCGCGTTCTGGATGGCTGCGCTGGGATACGTCCCGCGGGAGGAGATGACGGACGACTGGGTGGTCCTGGTGCCCGAGCGCGGGATCGGGCCGCAGCTGTCCCTCGGGCTGAGCGCGTCGCCCGTCCAGCAACGCCCCCGGGTCCACCTCGACCTGTACGCGGGGGACGCCGCCGATCAGGCCGCCGAGGTCGAGCGCCTGCTGGCGCTGGGCGCCCGGCGCGTCGCGTGGGACGACTATCCGGACGACGCCGACTTCGTCGTGCTCGCCGACACCGAGGGCAACCGCTTCTGCGTCATCGACACCGGGCGCGGTGGACCACCACCGGCGTTGCGGGGCTAGCCTGCCCGCATGCCGCTGCGTCTGCGTCGTTCGGCCCGCGCCCTCGTGCTCGACGACCTCGATCGCCTCCTGCTGTGCAGACGCGCGCTCCGGGAGGCGGGGACCGTGGTCTGGGCCGCCCCCGGCGGCCGGATCGCGCCGCACGAGGATCCGCTGACCGCGCTGCGGCGCGAACTGCGCGAGGAGGTGGGCCTCGTGGTGGAGCACGACCCGCCACACGTGTGGCACCAGGAAGTCATCGACCCCGGGTACGCGGCCGGGCACGACGGCGTGGTCAACGACTACTTCCTCGTGCGGACGGCCGGGTTCGCGCCGTGCGGCGCGCTGACCGAGGCGGAGCTGGCTGCGGAGTGCATCGTGGGCGCGCAGTGGTGGTCGCCGGCGGAGATCTCGGCCTACCGCGGGCCCGACCTGTTCTCCCCTCGCGATCTCGCCACCCCGCTGCGGGCCCTGCTCGGCACGGGCGTCCCCAACGAGCCGCTGCTGCTCGGACTGTGAGCAACCGGACCGCGGGTGGACCCGTACAACTTTTTGGGCCGGTCACCCCGAACGTATGATGGCGCCATGACCGACGCCACCAGTGACCACGCACCGCTCGGCCGGCGCGAGCGCAAGAAGGCCGCCACGCGCAAGGCACTGGCCGATGCCGCCCTGCAGCTCTTCGTCGAGCGCGGTTACGACGAGGTGGGCATCCGGGACGTCGCCGAGGCCGCCGACGTGTCCACCACCACGCTGTTCAAGCACTTCCCCAGCAAGGAGGCGCTCGTCTTCGACGAGGGCGACGAGATCGGGGCGGATCTGCTCGCCGCCGTGCGGCACCGCCCGAGCGGCCAGTCCATCCCGGGCGCCCTGCGCGATCACGTACTGCACACCCGGCTCCGCAAGGGGGCCGACGCCGATCCGCAGTTCACCCGGTTCCTGGAACTCGTCGACGGCACCCCCGCGCTGCGCGACTACGCCCGCCGGATGTGGCTCCAGCACGAGGTCGATCTGGCGTCGGCGATCGCCGACGAGAGCGGCGTGCCCGAGGGCGACCCGACGTGCCGGGCGTTGGCCCGCTTCGCGCTGGAGGCCCGTGACCTCGGCCACGGCTCCGCGGACCCCGACGCCGCCATCGCGCGCGCCTTCGACCTGCTCGAACAGGGCTGGGCCGGCCGGCCCGACACCCCCGCCGAGAAGGGGTAGCCCCCGACCCGACCGCGCCGTCCCCTGCCGTGCGGCAGCCCTGTGCCCGCGCGGCGCACCGCCGAGGGCGCTCACGGTGCGGTCAGCTCCTCCTCGGCCTGACGGCGGCGGTATGCGGCGGCCCTGGAAAGGTAGTTCTCGTGCTCCCGGGCGTGGTCCGGCGGGAGGTGCGGGGCGTCCGGTGACGTGGTGGCGAAGAAGCTCCTGAGCCCTTCGTTCGCCCCTGCCGCGAGTTCTCCGGAACGGGGGAACATCGCCGCCTCGTAGCGTGCGACGGCGTCGTCGACGGTGGCCTCCTTGGCCACGGCGCGCGCGAGTTCCGCGCCGTCGAGCAGGGCGAGGTTGGTGCCGTGGCCGCCGAACGGGGCCATGAGGTGGGCGGCGTCGCCGATCAGGGTGGCGCCGGGCACCGGGTCCCACGTCAGCGGGGCGGGCAGGGCCCAGAAGGAACGCGGGACGTGGTCGCCGTCGTTGTCGGTGAGCAGCGGGCGCAGGTCCGCGGACCAACCGCTGAACTCCCGCAGGAGGTGGGCGCGGACGGCCGCCCGGTCGGTGAGGTCGAGGTCGGCCGCCACGTGCCAGTCGGGCTCGGCGCGGAAGGCCAGGTATCCGCGGACCACGCCGGAGCTGTTGCGCTGGACGATCACCGCGCGGCCGTCGCCGTCGGTGGCGAACATGTGCCCGTCGCCGACGATCGCGGCGATTTCGGGGTGTCGGACGTCGACGTCGTCGAAGCGGACGTCGAGGAAGGCGACGCCCAAGTACTCCGGCGTGGCGTCGGTGAGTAGGGGGCGCACCCGGGACCGGGCACCGTCGGCGCCGATGACGAGGTCCGCTTCGACGCTGGCGCCGTTGGCGAAGGCGAGGCGGTGTGCGCCGCCGCCGGTGGGCGTCGCCCCGAGGAGTTGGTGTCCCCATCGGACGGTGCCCGGCCGCAGGCTGTCGTGGATCATGACGCGCAGTTGGCCGCGGTCGACTTCGGGGGCGGCCGCGTCGCCCTCGGCGGGGACGAACTCGGCGAGGACGGTGCCGTGGTGGTCGCGGCGGGTCTTGGCCTGCCCCTCCGGCCGGGCCAAGGCCGTGAAGGCGTCCATCAGGCCGGCGTCTTCGAGTGCGATCTGGCCGGAGTCGGCGTGGAGGTCGAGCGTGCCGCCGGGGTCGCGGGAGTCCACGGTGGCATCGGCGTCGTAGACGGTGGCGGCGATGCCGTGGCCCTGCAGGACGCGGGCGCAGAGCAGGCCGCCCGGCCCGCCGCCGATGATCGCGATGCGGGGATCGGTCTTCATGGTGGGTCCTTCCCTAAGGTGCCGCGGGCCCATGGGGAGGCACTGTCAGCGCGCCCCCGTGGTCGATCGCACCGATCCGCCCGCCCCTCCACAGTAAGCTCAACGACTCACTAAGTGCAACCGTTCACCTTTTTGCCTCGCACAACCGACAACCTCAATTGATCAAACCAATATTGACAGTCCAGGTTGAATATCTTTAGCGTCGGAGCATGAGCGAGAGCATCGACGGGCTCCGTGCGGAGTCGGCGGTCCGGGCGGCCGCCGACGTGCGGATCACCTTCAGCCGTCTGAAACGGCGGTTGAAGGAGCTGGCCACCGACGAGGACCTCACCCCCGCACAGGCATCCGTCCTGGCACGCCTGGACGCGCAGGGGTCGGCATCGGCCGGTGAACTGGCAACCGTGCAGCGGGTCAGTCCGCAGTGCATGGCGAAGACCGTCGAGGCGTTGGTGCGGGCCGACCTGGTCGTGCGCCACCCCGACCCGCTCGACGGCCGCCGGCAACTGATCACGCTCACCGTCGTCGGCCGCAGCCGCCGCCAGGGCGACCGGTGGGCCCGCCAGGAGTGGCTCGCCCGGTCGCTCCAGGAACGGTGCACCGAGCGGGAACTCCGCACGATCAGCGCGGCGATGGCCCTGTTGGACGAGGTGGCCCGGTCATGACGGGCCGCCCCGCACGCCTCCGGGCGCGACGGCGCACCACGGACCGCGGCGGGTTCGACCGGAGACTGATCGCGCCCATGGTCCTCGGGTCGATCCTCAACCCGATCAACTCCTCGATGCTCGCGGTGGCGCTGATCCCGATCGGCCGGGCCTTCGACGCACCGCCCGCCCGCACCGCCTGGCTGGTCACGGCCTTGTACCTGGCCACCTCCGTCGGCCAACCGGTCGTCGGGCGCCTGGTGGACTCCTACGGGCCGCGCCTGCTGTACCTGACGGGCACGGCCTTGGTGGGTCTCGCCGGCGCCTTGGGCGCGTGGGCCCCGAACTTCGGAGTGCTGGTCCTCTCCCGGGTGCTGCTGGGGTTGGGGACGTCGGCGGCGTACCCGGCGTCGATGTTCCTGCTGCGCGCCGAGTCCGACCGCACCGGCCTGCGCAGCCCCAGCGGCGTCCTGGCCGCCCTCTCGGCCTGCGCCCAGGTCATCGCCGTGATCGGTCCGACCCTCGGCGGCCTGCTGATCTCTGCGGGTGGCTGGCACCTGATCTTCGGCATCAACGTGCCACTGTCCGCGGCCTGTCTGGTCCTCGGGGCGTTGCGCCTGCCGCGGGCGGCCGCGCTCAAGGAGGCCGGCGGCGTGCGCCCCGGGCGCCGCACGGACGCGGCCGGGATGGCGCTGTTCGCCGTCATGCTGTCGGCGTTCATGCTGTTCGTGATGGAGCCGCGGGCCGCCGCCTGGTACCTACCGCTGGTCGGCCTGGTCGCCGGCGCCGCGTTCACGGTGCGGGAACTGCGCGCGCCCGAGCCCTTCATCGACCTCAGGGTGCTCGGCGGGAACGCACCGCTGCTGGCCACGTACGGCCGTCAGGCGCTCGCGTACACCACGGCCTACGCGTTCCTCTACGGCTTCACCCAGTGGTTGGAGGAGGGCCGCTCGGTCAGCGCCCGGGCGGCCGGCCTGGTGCTGCTGCCGATGTCCGCGGCGGCCGTGGCGGCCACCGCGCTCACCGGACGGCGCGCCGCGGTCCGCGGCAAGCTCGTGGTCGGCGCGCTGGTCCAACTCGTCGGGTGTGCGGCGTTGCTGTCCGTCGACGGGGCCAGTCCGCTCTGGTGGCTGGCGGTCGTCGGGGCCGTCATCGGCATCCCGCAGGGCCTCAACGGCCTGGCCAACCAGAACGCCCTGTACGCCCAGGCCGATCCGGCCCGGATGGGTTCGTCGGCCGGGCTGCTGCGCACCTTCATGTACCTCGGCGCCCTCGCCGCCTCCGCCGCCGACGCCGCGTTCTTCCGGCACGGCGCGACCACCGACGGGCTGCACCACCTCGGCTGGCTGCTGCTCGCCGTCGCCGGCGCGTTCCTGGTGGCCAGCCTCACGGACCGCTCGCTCGGCCGCGTCGGCCGTGCCGGCGACGCCGCCGGTGCCCCGACGGCAGAGGCCGCTCCCCAACGGACCGGAGGCTGACCCGGGGCCCACCGGCCGCCGTGCATCCGCCCGGACCTCCCGCCGTTCCCCGCCATCGACCCCCGCACCACACCGACCCCACACCGAAACCCACACCCGAACCGAGCCGAAGGAAATCCGGACACCATGACCGTCACCACCCTCGACCCCAAGGTCGCCCTCGTCGTCATCGACCTGCAGAACGGCCTCCGGGCCCTGCCCGGCACCCCGCACACCGTCGACGACGTCATCGCGCGGACCGTCCGCCTCGCCGACGCCTTCCGCGCCCACGAACTGCCCGTCGTCCTGGTCCGCGCCACCGCCTCCCCGGACGGCTCCGACGCGGTGCCGGGGCGGACCGAGACCTCGCGCGGCGGCCACACCCCGTCCGCCGGCTGGGACGAGGTCGTGCCCGAACTCGCCGGCCGCCCGGGGGACATCACCGTGACCAAGCGCAACTGGTCGGCCTTCTACGGCACCGACCTCGATCTGCAGCTGCGCCGTCGGGGCGTCACCCAGATCGTGCTGACGGGCGTCGCCACGAGCATCGGCGTGGAGTCCACCGCCCGCGCCGCGCACGAGCACGGCTACCACGTCACACTGGCCACCGACGCCATGGCGGACCTGGACGGGGACGCCCACCGGCACAGCACGGAGAAGATCTTCCCCCGGCTCGGTGAGAGCGGCAGCACCGCAGACGTCCTCGCCCTGCTCGGCAAGACCCACGGCTGACCGGGTCGCACCGGCCGTCGTTCGTGCCCCGGCAGGACGCGGGGCGGAGGACGGCCGGTGCCGGCGGTGGGAGTTCAGGGGCGGACGAGCACCTTGAGGGCTTCGCGCCCGGCCATCGCCCGGTAGCCGTCCGGGACGTCGTCCAGTCCGACGGTGCGGTCGAAGACCGCGGAGGCGTCGAGGCGTCCGGACAGCACGTCCGGGAGGAGTTCGGGCGCGTGGGCGCGGGCCGGGGCGGTGCCGCCGGCGAGGGTGACGTTGCGGCGGTAGAACCGGCGCACGTCGACGCCGTCGCCGTCCTGCGGCACCCCGACGTAGCCGACGGCGCCACCGGGACGCGCCATGTCCAGGGCGTCTCGTAGTGCCTCGCCGGTGCCGACGCACTCCAGGACGGCGTGCGCCCCGTGGCCACCGGTGAGTTCCCTGACCCGCTCGACGGCCGCCGCGCCGCGCTCCGGGACCACCTCGACGGCCCCGAACCGGCGCGCCAGATCCGTCCGCCGGGCGTGCCGTCCCAGGATGACGATGCGTTCCGCGCCCAGCCGGGCCGCGGCCAGTACGCCGCACAGGCCGACCGCGCCGTCGCCCACCACCGCGACCGTGGCCCCGGGCCGCACGCGCGCCGCGAGAGCGGCGTGGTGACCCGTGCACAGCACGTCCGACAGGGCCAACACCGCGGGTAGACGCGGGTCGTCGGGGTCCATCGGCAGGGGCATGAGCGTGCCGTCCGCCTGCGGCACCCGCACCGCCTCGCCCTGCCCGCCGTCCAGTTCGCCGCCCCAGAAACCGCCGTTCGGGCAGCAGTTGGGCAGGCCGTCGCGGCAGATCTCGCAGGTGCCGTCGGACCATTTGAAGGGCGCGAGGACGAGGTCTCCGCGGCGTACGGCGGTGACCTCGGCGCCCACCTCCTCGACCACGCCGATGAATTCGTGCCCGATCCGCACGCCGGCCGTGGACGGCGGCATCTTCCGGTAGCGCCACAGGTCGCTGCCGCAGATCGCGGCGTGGGTGACCCGCACCACGGCGTCGGTCGGCTGCACGAGTCGGGCGTCCGGCACCTGGCGCACCTGTACGTCCCCCGCCCCGAACATCACTGCTGCCCGCACGCTCGCACTCCTCGTCTCGCTGGTCACGGCCGGTCGGGTCGCGGGTCGCGGAGGGCAGCCGTCGCACCGAACCCGCACTCGCCCACGCGATCACGATCACTCGAACCGGTGCGTACAGTACGCCAGTTCAGCCGCGGGATCGGCCGGGCGGTCGGGGACGGCCGCATGGACGGCTCCGCGGTCCTCCGTAGAGCCCCGGCAATGCGTTGGACTGGACCACTGGTGCATGGCGCGGCGGCCGGCCGAGGTGCGGGGTACGGGGAGGAGGAGGTGGTAGCGGCCTGGGGGCGCGTGGCCGTCCCCCAGGTGTTGCGGCACGGGCGCGGCGTCAGGCGTCCGTGCCGTCGGAAGCGGCCCCGACCGGACCGTCGAGGAGTCCCGCCACCAGGTGGTGGGCGTAGTCGGAGTCGAGGGGGCTGGGGCGGAACAGGATGCGGTACATCATGGGCGACACCACGTGGTCGATCACCGTTTCGACGTCGGGCGCCCGCTCGCCACGCTCGGTGGCGCGGGCGAGGATGACGTCGATCTGGTCGGCCGCGTAGGCCGAGCAGCGGCCGGCGTTGCTGCCGTCCGGGTCGCCGAGCAGTGCGTCGCGGAGGTAGGCGCGGCCGGGGGGCGAGGTCATCTCGTCGAGGAACTGCTCGGCCCAGGTGGTCAGATCGGCGGCCAGGGCGCCGTGGTCGTCCGGCGGCGCCTCCGGGCGCAGGCGCTCGACGGCGACGTCCGAGAGGAGTTCCCGCAGATCGCCCCAGCGACGGTAGATCGTCGACGGGGTGACGCCGGCGCGGGCCGCGACCAGCGGCACCGTCAAGGCGTCGCGGCCCACCTCGGACTCCAACTCGCGCACGGCGCCGTGCACCGCCTCCTGGACGCGGGCGCTGCGCCCACCCGGGCGCGCCATCGGTCGGGGACTCATGCCACCACCCTAAGCCTTAACGCAAAGACCTTGCTTCTAGCGTGGTGGCAGTGCCACGGCCTCAGGCCACCGGCGCGAGCGCCCGGGCGGGTGCGGCCTGCTCGTAGGCGTGACCCGCGCGCAGGAGGACGGACTCGCCGAGGGGCCGGCCCATCAGCTGCATGCCGACCGGCAGGCCCGCTTCACCCTGGCCCACCGGGACGGTCAGGGCCGGCAGTCCCGTGACGTTGGCGGGCGCGGAGAGGCGGACGTAGGCGTCCGAGACGCCCTCCGTGGTGCCGTCGGGCCAGGTGAGGGTCTCCTGGCCGGCCGGTACGGCGACCGTGGGAACGGTCGGGGCGGCGATCACGTCCACCTCGTCGAACAGCTGCGACCACGCCTGGCGCATCAGTGTGCGCGCGCGTTGGGCGCGTACGTAGTCCCCGGCGGGCATGAGTTCGCCCGCTTCGAGGAGGATCCGGACGTCGTCCCCGTACCGGTCGGGGACGGTGCGCAGGGTGCGCTCGTGGTAGGCGGTGGCCTCGGGGACCATCAGGCCCCAGTGGGTGGCCTGGAGGTAGCGCGTCATGGGGATCTCGACCTCGACGAGCCGCGCGCCGAGCTCCGCGAGCTGGTCGATGGCGCGCCGGACCGCGGCCTCGACGTCCGGGGCGATCCGGTCGAAGTAGTAGTTGCGGGGCACGCCGACGCGCAGTCCCGTGAGGTCGCCGTCGCGCGGTGGTCGGTGGTCCGTGGGGTCGGTGATCAGGGAGGCGGGGTCGCGCGGGTCGTGCCCGGCGAGGGCGGAGAGGACCAGGGCGGCGTCCTCGACGGTGCGGGTCAGGGGGCCGACGTGGTCCAGCGACCAGGACAGTGAGGTGATGCCGTGCCGGGGGACGAGGCCGTACGTCGGTTTGAGCCCGACGACGCCGTTGAGCGCGGCGGGCACGCGGATCGATCCGCCGGTGTCGGTGCCCAGGGCGAAGGAGGCGGCGCCGGCGGCGACGGCGACGGCCGATCCCCCGCTGGAGCCGCCGGCGACGCGCTGCCGGTCCCAGGCGTTGTGGGTCTGGGGGGTGATGAGTCCGTAGGCGAACTCGTGGGTGTGCGTCTTGCCGACGAGCACCGCGCCGGCGGCGCCCAGGCGGGCGGCGACGGTGCTGTCGGCCTGGGCGAGGTGGTCGGCGCGGACCCGGGAGCTGGCGGTGGTCGCCGTGCCGGCGACGTCGATCAGGTCCTTCAGGGCCATGGGGATGCCGTGCAGCGGGCCGCGGAACCGGCCGTCGGCGGTTTCGCGGGCGGCGGCGCGGGCGTCCTGACGGGCGCGGTCCGCGGTGACGGTCGCGTAGGCCCGCAGCTGCGGCTCGACCTGCCCGATGCGGTCGAGCACCGAGTCGACCAGTTCGACGGGGGACAGGTGGCCGGCGCGCAGCGCGTCGGCCGCGGCGGTCGCGGAGAGCTCATACGGCTGCATCGGACTTGGCCTCCCCCGCGCGGTAGGTGGTGGCGGGCGGGGTGTCGCCGAAGTCCAGCTCCCGCAGGACCGAGACGACGGACAGGATGTGCTCGGCGGTGGCCGCGACGGCGGGGTGCCGGTCCGCCGGCAGGGTGAGCCCGGAGCGCGCGGCCCAGCGGGCCGCCTCCTGGGGAGTGAGCGCGGTGTCGGGGAGGGGCATGGGGGCGTCTCCTGTCCTGATCTGGGCCGTGGCGGTGGCGCGTTGCACCCACCCGAACCCAAAAGCTAATCGATTGCGTTAGTCGAGAATAGGCCCTACGATCGAGCTAACGCAAACGGATTGCTTTAGCGCTTCCCTGCACCCCTCTCCATCCGTTCTCGTCGCCCACTATCCACCGCACCGCACGAAGGAACGACGATCGATGTCGCACTCCGCGTCAACCACTCAGCCCACCGACCCCGCCGCCACCCCGTCCTGGACCGTGGGCGAGGTCACCGTCCACCGCATCGACGAGGTCCCCCTGCCGCCGGAGACCGGCCCCTGGCTGCTGCCCGGCGCCACCCCGGACACCGTCGCCCGACACTCCTGGCTGCAACCCCACTTCGCGGACGGCACGGGCGTGCTGCACCTCGCCAGTCAGAGTTTCGCGCTCGTGGTCGGCGGCCTCCGCGTCCTGGTCGACACCGGCATCGGCAACGGCAAGACCCGGGCCAACCCCGCCTGGCACGACCTGCGAACCGACTACCTCCAGCGCCTCACGGCCGCGGGCTTCGCCCCGCACCTCGTCGACGTGGTGGTCCTGACGCACCTCCACGCCGACCACGTCGGCTGGAACACCCGGGAGCGCGACGGCGAGTGGGTCCCCACCTTCCCCAACGCCCGCTACGTGACGTCCCGGGCCGAGCGCGAGTTCTGGGCCGGCTACGCCATGGACGAGCCGCGCCGCCAGATGTTCCGCGACTCGGTGCACCCCGTCGAGGACGCCGGGCTGCTCGACCTGGTGGACGTGCCCTCGCACGGCACCGAACTCGCCGCCGGCCTGCGGTTGGTCCCGACGCCCGGCCACACTCCGGGGCACCTCGCAGTCGAGATCAGCAGCGGCGGCGCCACCGCGCTCATCACCGGCGACTGCCTCCACCACCCCGTCCAGCTCGCCGATCCCACGCTCGGCAGCTGCGTGGACATCGATCCCGAGCAGGCCCGGGCCACCCGTCGCGCACTGTTGTCGGAGCTCGCCGACGGCGACACGCTGCTCCTCGGCACGCACTTCCCGCCGCCCACCGGCGGCCGCGTGCTCACGGACGGGGACGCCTACCGGCTCCGGCCCGTCCCCGCCGTCGCCCCGCCCTCGGCACACCGAGCACCGTGACCGTCCCGACAGGGTCGCCCGGCCGGGCCACGGCGCGGGCGGTCGCCCGGTGCCGTGCTCACGTCGCACCCGGCGCCGATGCCCCCACGCTGTCGGCCGGCTCGTCATCGCCGAGGAGGGTCAGCGCCCGCACCGCGTCGCGTTGGGCGGGATCCCACCCCAACAGTCCGGCACCGGCGTCGTGATCCCCCTCGTGCAGCTGCAACTGGGCGTCCGCATGGTCGCGGAGCAGCGCGCGGGCCCGGTCGGGGCCGGTGTCCAAGGCGGTGGCCACCTGCCGCCAGGTGGCGCCCAGTTGGAGGGCTTCCAGCACCGCTCCCGGTTGGCCGGCGACCGCGCTGCGGGCGAGCTGCGTGCCGAGCGCGAGCTGGGCCAAGGCATCGCCCGCGTCACCGCGGGCGACCGGCCCCGGAAAGTCCTCGGGCAACTGGCGGTCCGCCAGCCGCTGCCCGTGCGCGGAGTGCCGTTGCGCCAGCCACGCCAGCGGGGTCGCCGGGGGTACGTCACCGGGGCACCGGACCTCCTGGGCCCGCCAGTCCTCGTAGCCGTGGGTCATGACTGTGGTTCTCCTCCCGTACGCGTGCGGTGGTGCGTGGCGCCGACCGGGTCGAGCGGGTCGACCGTCCAGGAACGGACCAGGACAGGCAACCGTCCCGTTGGGCCGGTGCGGCAGCACGGTGGTGTCTGCGCGGGCGGGTGGCGCGGGGCAGGACTCCGGAGCGCCGGCGCCTGCTCCGCTCCGCGCACCCGACGGTTCCCGGCCGCGGCGCGGCGGCCCGCCCTCACCGACGGCGGGCGTCCGTGCCCTTCGCCACGGCGTCGCCGCCGTGCGCGGCCGCCTCGCGCAGATCGCCCTCGGCGCGCTCCAAACGGCCTTCGGCAGTCATCCGTTGGTCGCCCATCGCGCGGCCCACGGCTTCCTTGGCGGCGCCCCTGGCCTGCTCGGTCTTGGCAGTCACCTTCCGGTCGACAGGCACGGTCGCACTCCTTCTCCCGTTGGCGTGGTTCCTTGACGCACGATCGCGTGCCCGGATGTCGCCGCCCAAAACACCCCGTTCCGCCACCGTCAGCAACCACTTTCGGACACACCGTGACGTTGGTGGACGTCCGCATCGAGCGTCCGCTTACAGTTCCCCGCATGGTTCATCCGCACGGCGTTCCGCAGACGCCCCGACGAGACGCACCGCTGGTGGAACCGCCGGCCGGACGGGCCGACCGGACTGCGCGGCGGACCGGCGCTCAAGTGCTGGTGGTCGGGGCCTATTCGGTGGACCTGGTGTTCCGGGAGCTGGCCGGGCAGGTCGCGTTCGGCTCCGAGGTGTGGGCCGGTGGACTGGGCATGGTGCCCGGCGGCGCGTTCACCCTGGCGATGGGGCTGCGCCGGCTGGGCCGTGACGTGGTGTGGGCGGCCGATTTCGGATCCGACGTATTCAGCCGTGAGGTGTTGGCCGCGGCGCGCGCCGAGGGGATCGGCGAACACGGGTTCCGGCACCATGCGCAACCCGTCCGGAACGTGACGGTCGCGCTGTCCGGCCCGCAGGACCGGGCGATGATCGCGTACGAGGACCCGGTCCCGGCACGGCCGTTGGCCGAGCTGATCGCGACCCACCGGCCCGCCGTGGTCATGTTGCCGTACCTCCAGTTCGGGCCCGAGGTGTCGGAGGCGCTCGACGTGGCCGCCCGGCACGGCGCCGAGGTCTTCATGGACTGTCAGGACTACGCCGGTCACCTCGGGATGCCCGAGGTGACCAAGGCACTCTCCCAGGTGCAGGTCTTCGCGCCCAACGAGACGGAAGCCCTGCGGATCACCGGGACGGACGGCGTGGCGGAGGCGCTGGAGGTGCTGGCGGACGTGGTGCCCGTCGCCGTCATCAAACGGGGCCGCGACGGGGCGGTGGCCGCCGAGGGCGGGCGACGGGCGACGCGGGCCGCGCTGCCGGTACCGGTGGTGGACACCACCGGAGCCGGTGACTGTTTCAACGTGGGCTTCCTGCACGAGCGGCTGGCGGGCGGATCGCTCGATTCCTGCCTGGCCGCGGGTGTGGTCTGCGGTGCGGCTGCGGTCACCGGTCCCGGATCCAGCGCCGCGCTGGACTCCGCCGGGCTGCGGGCTCGGCTCGCCCGCCTCCCGGCCTGAAGTCGGCGACGCGGTAGACGTGGCGAGGGCGATTCAGCGGCGGCGAAGGAGCGACATGTCCGAACGAACGTGGGACGACGCGATGATGGCGCGACCACCGAGCCCGGACCTACGGGTCCTGGTGACGGACCTGGACGGCACCCTGCTCGGCGGCGACCGGGCCGCGCGGCAGCGGCTGCGCCGGGCACTGGACCGCCACCCGGAGATCACCGTCGTCTTCGCCACCGGTCGCGGTCTGCCCTCGATCCGGACCCGCCTGGCCCGCGATCCGCTGCTCCCCAGGCCGCGCTGGATCATCGCGGACGTCGGCGCCAGCGTCATCGACGCCGCCGGCATGGCCCACGTCGACGCGCTGGAAGCGGAGCTACGCACCGGATGGCCCGGTGCGCAGCACGTCCGGGCGGCCCTGCGCCACTTCCCCGCACTCCTCCACCAGGACGGCGTGCCGCAGGACGGTCGCTGCTCCTTCTTCCTGGCCCCCGAGCACCTGTCGCCCGAACTCACCGCAGCTGTGGCCCGGTTGGGCTGCTCGTGGACCTACTCCGCCGGGCGCTTCTTCGACGTGCTGCCACCGCACGCCGGCAAGGGTCAGGCCCTCCAGCGGTTGGCGGACAAGCTCCAATGGCCGGCGTCCGGGCTGCTCGTCGCCGGGGACTCGCTCAACGACCTCTCCCTCTTCCAGCTCGGTGCGCACGGCGTGATCATGGGCAACGCCGAACCCGCGCTCCTCGCCCAGGTGCCGGACGGCGAGCTGGTCCACCGCCCCCCGCTGGAGGGCGCGGCGGCGATCCTGGACGCCCTGGAGCGGGTGGGTTGGGTGCGGCGCCCCACCTCCGTCGTCGTCGGCTACCACCGGCCGCCGGTGCACTGGTCACGGGGCCGGTGGCGCCGGCCCGTCAGCCCGAACGGGATTCTTCCCACGCTGACGTCCGTGCTCGGCGACGACACCGACGGCCTCGACGCGACGTGGGCCGCCGCCCTCGTCGAGGAGGAGCCCGGAGCCCAAGCCTCCGCCCCCGTCACCGGGCTTCCGCTCGCCCTGCTGCCCGTGCCGCCCGAGCGGTGGTCCGGCTACTTCCACGGCGCCTGCAAGGAGACTCTGTGGCCGGCGCTGATGTCCCAGCCGCAGCTGATCCGCCGGGCGCCGACCCACTGGGCCGACTACGAAGCGGTCAACGCCGCCTTCGCCCGGCACATCGACGCGCACGCCGCGGACGGCGCGACGGTGTGGCTGCACGACTACAACCTCTGGCTGGTCCCCGGCCTCCTCGGCGCGCAGCGGCCGGACCTGCGCATCGGCCTGTTCCACCACACCCCGTTCCCGTCACCGGACGTCTTCCGACGGCTCCCGGACGCCAGGCAGTTGATCGACTCCCTGGCCCGGCTGGACTGGGCGGGCTTCCACACCGCGGCCTTCGCGGACAACTTCCGCCGGTTGCTGGCCGGTTCGGGCCCCGTCCCGCGCACCGGTGTCCACCCCCTGGGCATCGACCGCACGACCGTCTCCGCCCTGGCCCGGGAGCGGGTCGGCGCCGGCGCAGCGCACCACCGCGCCACCGGGGCGCCGTCCCGGCTCGTGCTGTCCGTCGAGCGCCTGGACTACGCCAAGGCACCCGTCCACAAGGTGCGTGCCGTCGACGCCCTCCTGGAACGGGAACCCCGGTGGCGGGAGCGGCTGCGGTTCCGCCTGGTGTGCCCGCCTCCCGAACCAGGCATCCACGCCTACGACGCCACCCGCACCGCCCTCGAAGCAGCCGTGGCCGCCGTCAACGACCGCTGGCGCACGGACACCTGGCAGCCCGTCGACTACCTTCCACAGGCGCTGCCGTTCCCGCAGGTGGTCGACGAGTACCTCGCAGCCGACGTGTTCTGGGTGACCTCCGTGGCGGACGGCATGAACCTCGCCGCCAAGGAGTACGTCACGGCGCGGGCCGCCACCGGCCGGCCGGGCGTCCTCGTGCTGTCCCGCCACACCGGCGCCGCCGAACAACTCGCCACCGCGGCCCTGCTGACCGACCCGCACTCCCCCCGGGACCTGGTCGACACGCTGCACCGGGCACTGTCGCTGACGCCCAGTCAGCGCACCGCCCACACCGCCGCGTTGGCCGCGCTCCTCGACGACCACTCCCCCGCCGACTGGGCCCGCGCCATCGTCGCGGAGATCCGCGGCCCGGCCACCAGGTCCGTTGCGGACACGGGGTGAGCCGGGCGCCGGGCCCGCCCGCACGGCTTCGGTAGGGTCGCGAGGCATGGACGAAGCGATGCCCGGTGGCAGGTTCTCCCGGCCGGTCCGGCGCGGCGCGGTGGTCGAGCGCGCCGCGAGCAGCCGCAATGTACGCGCCCTGCTCCAGCACTTCGAGCGCGTCGGGTTGCTGCGGGCCCCGCGGTACCTCGGCACCAGCGACGACGGCACCCGCGACCTGCTCAGCCACCTCGACGGCCGGGCCGCCCACTATCCCCTGGAGGCCCCGTACCGGTAGACGACGACCCTGATCGGCGTTGCGGAAGCGGTCCGCGCGATGCACGATGCGACGCGTGGCTTCGTGCCCCCCGAGCCCGATGCCTGGCGGCACCGCGAGGTCGCGGTCCCCGCGCGGATCGACTGCGTCGGCCACCACGACCTCGCCCCGTGGAACCTCGTGTTCGATGGCCGGCACCGGGTCACCGGCATCATCGACTGGGACTTCGCCGGACCTTCCAACCGTGCCTGGGACCTGTCCTACGCCGCGCACCGCTTCGTTCCGCTCTCCTCGCCCCGGCAGGCGCGGGCCTTCGGCTGGCCGGCCGAGCCCGACCGGCCGGCCCGTCTGGAGCTGCTCGCCCGGGCCTATGGGCACGGCGTCACCGCGGCCCAGCTCCTGGACCTGGCCGTGGTGCGCCTGAGCGCGATCGCCGCCAACATCGAGCAGCGGGTCCGGGCGGGCGACCCGGCCTTCGCCGTCCACCGCGAGGAACGGCACGCCGACGGCTACCGCGAGGACGTCCGCTTCCTCCTGGAGCAGCGCACGGCCCTGCTCGGCGGAGCGGGCTGAGTCGGCGACCGGCGGGCGGTTGCCGGGTGAGGGACGCGTCCGGGCCGCTCAGTGCCGTGTCGGCGCCGCCGCGTCGCGGCCGTCGTGGGTGCGGTCCGGACGGGCGTAGCGTCCGGGCGTGACGCCCAGGATCCGCTTGAAGTGCCGGGTCAGGTGCGACTGGTCGTAGAAGCCGGCCTCGGTCGCCACGACCGTCGGCGGCCGGCCGTCGAGCAGCAGGCGGCGGGCGCGCTCCACCCGGCGGGCCATCACGTACTGGTGCGGCGGGATCCCGAACGCCGCGCCGAACGCACGCACCAGGTGCGTGGGGTGGGCGTGCAGCAGGCCGGCGGCCTCGTCCAGGGTCACCCCCTGTTGCAGTCGTGCGTCGAGGAGGTCCCGCAAGGTGTGGGCCACCCCCCGGGTCGCCGGTGGGGGCGGGACGGTCAGTCGGGGCCGCAGGTGGCTGCGCAGGTGTGCGCCGATCAGGGCGAGCCGGCTTTCGGCCTCCAGCTCGTCGCCGCGGTGGGCCAGCGCGGCGTGCAGTTGTCCGACCCGGCGGCGCAGCAGGGGGTCGGCCAGGTCGGGGCCGTCCACGGCGGCCCCGATGTAGCTCTCGTCCAGCTGTGTCAGGTCCAGGTAGAGCACCCGTTTGCGGAATCCGCCCGCGGTGGTGGGCGAGCCGTTGTGGGGTACCTGCGGCGGGAGCAGGGACACGGTGTCGTGTGGGGTGCCGCGCTGGTGACGGTCCAGGTCGTAGCGGACGGCGCCGTCGTCCACGATGAGCAGGGTCCACGCGTCGTGCACGTGCATCGGGTAGGCGTGCTCGGTGAAGTGGGCGTGGAAGACCTCCACGACGCCCGGAACCTGCGGGCGCCATGCGGAGACCTGCTGCTGGGCGACCATGCAAAGAACGTACAAGACGGCGCGGCGGGCCGGTCGGCAGCCTGGGGGCATGACTTCTCACGAACCGGCCCCGGTACGTTTCGACACCAAGATCGCCGTTTTGCTCCGCACCGACCTGGAACCCTGGCAGCGACTGAACGTGACCGCCTTCCTGGTCAGCGGCCTGGGCACGGAGCTGCCGGAGGTGATCGGCGAGCCGTACACGGACGCCGACGACACCCCGTACCTGCCCATGTTCCGCCAGCCCGTCCTGGTCTTCGAGGCCGACAAGGAGACGCTGACCACGGCGCACGGCCGCGCGCTGAACCGCGCCCTCCCCCGTTCGCTCTTCACCTCCGACCTGTTCGCCACCGGCAACGACCGGGACAACCGCGCCGCGGTGCGGGCCGTGCCGGGCGCCCAGTTGGATCTGGTGGGCCTGGCGGTGTACGGGCCGCGGAACGCCGTCGACAAGGTGATCAAGGGCGCGCGGATGCATCCGTGAGGCGGCTCGGGCGGGGCGGGGAGTCCGCGCGGCGGCGCGGCAGCCGGCCCGCAGCCGAGATCTGATGTAGCGTCAGAAGTCGTGCTGAAGCCGCCCGATCGGACGGAACACTCCCCCGTCCCCGATGACTTGCGGGGTGTCACACCCATGTCGGACGTCGCCTACGTCGGCCTGACGGCCGTGGTGTTCGCCCTCCTCGGCCTGGCCGCCAAGGGGGTCGGACGCCGGTGAGCGTGGAGAACGTCGTCGGCCTGATCGTCGCCGCCGCGCTGGTGATCTACCTCGTCCTCTGCCTGCTCTTTCCGGAGAAGTTCTAGGGAGGACCGGGCATGGGCGACACGGCGGCCGGTTGGCTCCAGGTGACCGCGCTGGTGGCGGCGCTGGGGCTGTCGTACCGTCCGCTGGGAGACCTTCTGGCGCACGTGCTGACCACCGAGCGCCATTGGCGGGTGGAGCGCCTGGTCTACCGGGCGGGCGGCGTGAACGGTGACGTCGACCAGCCGTGGCCGGTCTACCTGCGCGGTCTGCTCGCCTTCGGCCTGGTCTCGGTGCTGTTCCTGTACGCGTTCCTGCGTCTCCAGGACCACCTGCTGCTCTCGCTGGGGCACCAGCCGGTGCCGGCGGACCTGGCGTTCAACACCGCGGCGTCGTTCGTCACCAACACCAACTGGCAGGCGTACGCGGGCGAGTCGACGATGGGCCACCTCGTGCAGATGGCGGGGCTGGCGGTGCAGAACTTCGTCTCCGCGGCGGTGGGCATCGCCGTGGTGGCGGCGTTGATCCGCGGCTTCACCCGGCAGCGGACGCAGCAGGTCGGGAACTTCTGGGCGGACCTGACCCGGCTGGTGCTGCGGGTGCTGCTGCCGATCGCCTTCGTCTTCGCGCTGGTGCTGGTGGCCGCCGGCGTCATCCAGAACCTGCACGGCGCCCACGACCTCGCCACCGTCGCCGGCGGCCACCAGAGCCTGCCGGGCGGTCCGGTCGCCTCCCAGGAGACCATCAAGGAACTGGGCACCAACGGCGGCGGCTTCTTCAACGCCAACTCCGCCCACCCCTTCGAGAATCCCCGTGGGCTGACCAACCTGATCGAGATCTACCTGATGCTGGTCATCCCGTTCGCGCTGCCGCGGACCTTCGGCACGATGGTCGGCGACCAGCGCCAGGGCTACGCCGTCGTCGCGGTGATGGTGGTGCTGTGGGCCGCCTCGGTCGCCCTGGTGACTGCCAACGAGCTGCACCGGATCAGCAGTCCGGCCGGGCACGCGGCCGGGGCGATGCTGGAGGGCAAGGAGACCCGGTTCGGCATCTGGTCCTCGGCGCTGTTCGCGGTCTCCACCACCCTCACGTCCTGCGGCGCGGCCGACTCCGCCCACGATTCGTACACCCCGGGCGGCGGCGGCATGACGATCTTCAACATGATGCTGGGGGAGGTCGCGCCCGGCGGCACCGGTTCCGGGCTCTACGGGATGCTGATCCTGGCGGTGGTCGCGGTCTTCGTCGCCGGGCTGATGGTCGGTCGCACCCCCGAGTACCTGGGCAAGAAGCTGCGCGGCCGGGAGATGCGGTACGCCTCGCTGTACCTCCTCACCACGCCCGCGCTCGTCCTGGTCGGCGCGGGACTGGCCATGGCGCTCCCCGGCGAGCGGGCGGCCATGCTGAACCCGGGGCCGCACGGCTTCTCCGAAGTGCTCTACGCGCTCACCTCGGCCGCCAACAACAACGGGTCGGCGTTCGCCGGGCTGAGCGCCGACACCGTCTGGTACAACACGGTCCTCGGCGTGGTGATGCTACTGGGTCGGTTCCTGCCGATGGTGTTCGTCCTGGCGCTGGCCGGTTCGCTCGCCGGGCAGCAGCGGGTGCCGGTCACCGCGGGCACCCTGCCCACCCACCGGCCGCAGTTCGTCGGCCTGCTGACCGGCGTGATCCTGATCGTCGTCGGTCTGACGTACTTCCCGGCGCTGGCGCTGGGCCCGCTGGCGGAGGGGCTGCGCTGATGTCCTCGACCACCCCGCCGTCCACCGCCCCGCCCGGCGCCGACCGCCCGGCGCAGCGGGTCTCGGGCGGGCTGCTGGACCCCCGGCAACTGGTGCGGTCCCTGCCCGACGCGCTGCGCAAGCTCGATCCGCGGGTGATGGTGCACAGCCCGGTGATGTTCGTGGTGGAGGTGGGTGCGACGCTGACCGTCCTGGCGGCCGTCCGCACGCCGAGCGTCTTCGCCTGGGTGATCACCGGCTGGCTGTGGCTGACGGTGGTCTTCGCCAACCTCGCCGAGGCGGTGGCGGAGGGCCGCGGCAAAGCACAGGCGGCGGCCCTGCGCCGGACCAAGACCACGGTGAGCGCGCGACGGCTCGTCGACTGGCACCCCGGCGCGACCGACCTCGTCGAGGAGGCGGTGCCCGGTGTCGAGCTGCGCCTGGGCGACCACGTCGTCGTCGAGGCGGGGCAGCCCATTCCCGGCGACGGCGACGTGGTGGAGGGCATCGCGAGCGTCGACGAATCGGCCATCACCGGTGAATCGGCGCCGGTGATCCGCGAGTCGGGCGGTGACCGGTCGGCGGTCACCGGCGGCACGAAGGTGCTCTCGGACCGGATCGTGGTCAAGATCACCGCCCGGCCCGGGGAGACCTTCCTCGACCGGATGATCGCCCTGGTGGAGGGGGCGGCCCGGCAGCGGACCCCCAACGAGATCGCGCTCAACGTCCTGCTCGCGTCGCTGACGATCGTCTTCCTGGTCGCCGTGGTGACCCTCCAGCCATTCGCCGTCTTCGCCGGCGCCGAGCAGACCCTGGTCATCCTCGTCGCCCTGGTCGTGGCGCTCATCCCCACCACGATCGGCGCACTGCTGCCGGCCATCGGCATCGCCGGCATGGACCGGCTCGTCCAGCGCAACGTGCTGGCGATGTCCGGACGCGCCGTGGAGGCCGCGGGCGACGTGAACACCCTCCTGTTGGACAAGACCGGCACGATCACCCTCGGCAACCGGCAGGCCACCGCGTTCCTGCCGGTGCCCGGGGTGGCCGCCGAGGAACTCGCCGACGCCGCGCAGCTGTCCTCGATCGCCGACGAGACGCCCGAGGGCCGCTCCATCGTGGTCCTCGCCAAGGAGCAGCACGCGCTGCGCGGGCGGAGCGAAGGGGAGCTGGCCGGCGCCGGGTTCGTGCCGTTCACCGCGCAGAGCCGGATGAGCGGCGTCGACCTCGACGACCCGCAGGAGCCCCGTTCACTGCGCAAGGGCGCGGCGACCGCGGTGATGCGCTGGGTCCGTGACAACGGCGGGCACCCCACGGACGACGTCGGGCACATCGTCGACGGGATCTCCGCCAGCGGTGGGACCCCGCTGGTCGTCGGTCAGGTGACGCGGCGCGCAGGCGCGCCGGACGCCCGGGTGCTCGGTGTCGTCCACCTCAAGGACGTGGTCAAGGAGGGCATGCGCGACCGGTTCGACCAGCTGCGTCGGATGGGCATCAGGACCGTCATGATCACCGGGGACAATCCGCTCACCGCCCACGCCATCGCCCAGGAGGCCGGCGTGGACGACTTCCTCGCCGAGGCCGCGCCCGAGGACAAGATGGCGCTGATCCGGCGCGAGCAGGAGGGCGGGAAGCTGGTGGCGATGACCGGCGACGGCACCAACGACGCCCCGGCGCTGGCCCAGGCCGACGTGGGCGTCGCCATGAACACCGGCACCTCGGCCGCCAAGGAGGCCGGGAACATGGTGGACCTGGACTCCAACCCGACGAAGCTCATCGAGATCGTCGAGATCGGCAAGCAACTCCTCATCACCCGGGGTGCGTTGACCACCTTCTCGATCGCCAACGACGTGGCGAAGTACTTCGCGATCATCCCCGCCATGTTCGCGAGCGTCTATCCGGGCCTGGACCGGCTCAACGTCATGCGGCTGCACAGCCCGGCGTCGGCCGTCACCTCCGCGATCGTCTTCAACGCGCTGATCATCGTCGCGCTGATCCCGCTGGCGCTGCGCGGGGTGCGTTACCGCCCGTCCTCCGCCGCCGAACTCCTCAGCCGCAACATCTGGCTCTACGGCCTCGGGGGCCTCGTCCTGCCGTTCGTCGGCATCAAACTGCTCGACCTGGTCATCCAGTTCGTTCCCGGCCTGCGCTGACCGGCCGGCGAGGAGAGGAGAACGGACCCGTGGTGCGCACCGCCCTTCCCGTCGCGCTCCGCCACCACCTGGCGGCCCTGCGGATGCTGCTGGTGTTCACGGTGCTCACCGGCATCGGCTACCCGCTCCTCGTCACCGGCATCGCCCAGGCCGGGCTGGCCGACCGGGCCAACGGGTCGCTGCTGACGGCGCACGGGACGGTGGTCGGCTCGCGCCTGCTCGGCCAGGACTTCTCCCTCCGACAGCGCGCCCCCCGCGCCGGGCGGCGGGGGCCGCTGCTGGCCGACCCCCGCTGGTTCCAGCCCCGGCCCTCCGCCGGCGGCTACGACGCCGGCAACTCGGGCGCCACCAACCTCGGCCCGACCAACCCCGTGCTCACCGCGACCATCCGGGCCCGTCGCGCCGCGGTCGCCGCGTTCGACGGGGTGCCCCCGGCGGCCGTCCCCGCGGACGCCGTCACGAGCAGCGGCTCCGGCCTGGACCCGGCGGTCTCCCCGGCGTACGCGTACCAGCAGGTCCGGCGGGTGGCCCGGGCCCGGCGCCTCTCCCCCGCCCTGGTCCGGCGCCTGGTCACCCGTCACCTGCACGGGCGCGACCTGGGATTCCTGGGACAGCCGTACGTCAACGTCGTGGCGCTCAACCAGGCGCTGGCCGACGCGGCCGGTCGGGGCGGCGCCGGGCTCAGGCGCGCGCCGGGGTGACGGCTTCGAAGGCCGCCCCGACCTGGTTGGCCAACGTGACCGCGACCAGCCGCGCGGCGAGCGGCGGCGCGCTGCCCGGGGCGCCCTGCAGCATGAACCGGCCGTGGAAGCGTCCCCCGTGGCTCACCCGCAACTCCACCTCCGCCGCCGGCAGGCCGTCCCGGTCGGCGTCCCAACGGCGGCGGCCCCAGGTGAGCGAACCGTCCTCCAGCAGCCGCGGCGGATGTCCGATCAGCGTGCCGTACTCGAAGCGGCAGCCGCCGAGCCCCAGCAGTCCCACCAACTGGTGCCGCACGTGGTCGACCACGGCGTCCGGGCCGGCGGCGGTCTCCACCAGCCGGGCGGTGTGGTGGATCTGCGCCAGGTAGTCGTCGTCGGTGATGGCGATCACCGTCAGCTCGCGGGTGCGGGCGGCCAACTGCGAGACCGCGACGCCGACCGCGAGGAGCAGCACGGCGGTGACGAGGTCGGCGGACTTGGTGATCGCGAACCGTTCGTAGGGCCGGGTCAGGAAGAAGTCGAACCACACCGCGGCGGAGAGCGCCGCGAGCGCACCGGCGAGCCGGTGGCCCAGCACGGCGACCGCCACCACCACGACGACGAGCAGCAGCGCCGCGGTGGTGTTGGACAGCCGGTCGCGGAACGGCAGCAGCAACGCGCAGACGGCCGGCGGGAGCACGAGGGCGGCAGCGAGGGCGACCTGGTCGCGGCTGAGGTAGCGCACCATGGAAGCTCACCTCCACCTCAGGTGTAAGCGCCGGCCGCCGGTTCCGGACCGGTCGCGGTCCGGCTTTGACGCGGCCTTGACGGGCTCCCGTGCGGGGCGCCGCGGCGCACCGCGGCGGGCGCGCCACGCTGGGCGGCGCGGACCGCTGTGCCACCTGCCCGAATTCCGGCATTCTGGGCAGGCACGTCCCGCGGGAGGAGGTGCCTGGATGGGCGCGACGTACGGACTGGTGGCGGCGGTCTTCCTGGCCTCGGTGGTCGAGGCGGTGGAGGCGCTGACCATCGTCATGGCGATGGGCATGACCCGGGGCTGGCGGTCTGCCTGGGCCGGTACCGCCGCGGCGGCGGTGGCGCTCGCGGCCTTCACCGCGGCGGCGGGCTACGCACTGGCCACCTGGCTGCCCAAGGCCGCCCTGCAACTGACCGTCGGCACCCTGCTGCTGGTCTTCGGCCTGCAATGGCTGCGCAAGGCGGTCCTGCGCGGCGCCGGGCTCAAGCCCCGGCACGACGAGGAGGCCGCCTTCGCCGAGCAGACCTCCGCGGCCCGCGGCGCCGGGCCGGCCACCCGCCTCGGGCTGGACTGGTTCGCCTTCACGGTGTCGCTCAAGGGCGTCTTCCTGGAGGGCGTGGAGATCGTCTTCATCGTGATCACCTTCGGGACCAGCGCCCACGACGTGCCGGTGGCGGCCGGCACCGCGGCCGTCGCGGCACTCTGCGTGGCGGTCGCCGGGTTCTTCGCCCACCGCCCGCTCTCCCGGGTGCCGGAGAACACCCTCAAGTACGGCGTCGGACTGCTGCTGGCGAGCTTCGGCACGTACTGGGCGGTGGCGGGGCTCGGCGTCTTCACCGCCGGCGGGGCGAGCCTCGCGTGGTTCGGTCGGGACTGGGCGATCCCGGTGCTGATCGCGGCGTGGTTCGCCGTCACCCGGCTGCTGATCCGGATCGCGCCCGCCCTCGCCCGCCGCCCCGACCGCACCGGGCCGAACGGCATCGGGGAGGCACCGTGACCGTCCTGCGGCTCGTCAAGGGCTTCGCCCGCTTCTGGTACGCCTTCCTCATCGGTGACGACTGGAAGATCGCGGCGTCCGTGGTGGCGGTGCTCCTCGTCGGCGCCGTGGCGCTGCTCGCCGGTGCCGCCCCCGGCGGAGGGCTGGCCGTCCTGCTCGGCCTGTTGCTGATGGCCGGCTTCGGTGTCGTCCTGCTGCTCGACGTGGCGCGCCACAACCGTCGTTGACGGACCGTCAGCCGACGGCCTTCCCCCGGCGGCACGCCCGCACGGCCGAATCAGGAAAACGTCAACATCGCCGCGTTCCACCGTGCTCCGTCCGGCACGGTGTGACCATGTCGGACAACCCATGTCCGCTGGGCCGCCCGAGGTCCCCCTCGCCGAACCAGGCGTCGTGGGGCCGTGCAGGCAGGGTGAGGGAGGGGCCTTCAGTGGCGCCGAGAATGACGGCCGAAACAGCGGGCGAACGACCGGGGAAGCTCAAGGTCTTCCTCGGTGCCGCGCCCGGAGTCGGCAAGACGTACCGGATGTTGGACGAGGGGCGCCGCCGTCTGAGGCGCGGCACCGACGTGGTGGTGGCCTACGCCGAGTGCCACGGCCGGCAGCACACCGAGGAGATGCTCCACGGGCTGGAGGTGCTGCCCAGACTGCACCGTGCGTACCGCGGCGCCAGCTTCAGCGAACTGGACCTGGACGCCGTCCTCGCCCGCCGCCCCGCGGTCGCCCTCGTCGACGAACTGCCGCACACCAACGTGCCCGGTGGCCGCAACGCCAAGCGCTGGCAGGACATCGACGAACTGCTGGCCGCCGGCATCGACGTGGTCACCACCGTCAACGTGCAGCACCTGGAATCGCTCAACGACGTGGTCGAGAAGATCACCGGAGTCCCGCAGCGGGAGACGGTGCCCGACGAGGTGGTCCGCCGCGCCGATCAGATCGAGCTGGTGGACATGCCCGCCGAGGCGCTCCGCCGGCGGATGGCGCACGGCAACGTCTACCAACCGGAGAAGGTGGACGCCGCGCTCGCGCACTACTTCCGCATCGGCAACCTCACGGCCCTACGGGAACTCGCCCTGCTGTGGGTTGCCGGACGCGTCGACGAGACCCTCCAGAAGTACCGTTCCGAGCACGGCATCGGCACCGTCTGGGAGACCCGCGAACGCGTGGTGGTGGCGCTCACCGGCGGGCCCGAGGGCGAGACCCTGATCCGCCGCGCGGAGCGGATCGCGGACCGCTCGTCCGGCGGCGACCTGCTCGCCGTGCACGTCGCCCGCAGCGACGGTCTGGCCTACGTCTCCCCGGCCGCACTCGCCAAGCAACGCGCCCTGGTCGAGAGCCTGGGCGGCAGCTTCCACTCGGTGGTCGGCGACCACGTGCCGACCGCGCTGCTGGACTTCGCACGCGCCGAGAACGCCACCCAGCTCGTGCTGGGCACCAGCCGCCGCAGCTGGTTCTCCCGGCTGGTGGCGCCGCGCGGCATCGGGGAGGACACCGTCGAGCTGTCCGGCGACATCGACGTCCACATGGTCACCCACGAGCGGGCCGGCCGCGGCCGCCGGCCGTCGATCCCCGGCCGCCAGCTCCCGCAGGCCCGCCGCATCGCCGGCCCCCTCGCCGCCCTGGTCCTGCCGCTCCTGCTGACCGCACTCCTCACCCACATCCGGGGCCCGCTCAACCTGACCAGCGAGGCGCTGCTCTTCCTGGCCACGGTCGTCGGCGTGGCCTGCCTGGGCGGTGTGGTCTCCGCGCTGGTCGCCGCCCTCACCGCCTCCCTGCTGCTGAACTACTACTTCATCCCGCCCAGCCGCGAGTTCACCATCACCGAGGCCAACAACGCGCTGGCGCTCGCGGTCTTCGCCCTGGTGGCCGTCACCGTGGCCGCCCTGGTGGATCGCTCCCTGCGACTGTCCCGGCGCGCCGCCAGCGCCACCGCGGAGGCCGAGACGCTGTCCTCCATGGCCGGCACCATCCTCCGCGGCGACCAGGGAGTCTCGGTTCTGTTGGAACGCACCCGGGAGACGTTCGGCATGGCGTCGGCCGAACTCGTGCCGCGCGCCGACCAGGAGCCCGGGACCGAGGCCGAGGAGGAGGCCGAAGGACTGGTGAAGGTGCCCGCGGGACCGGACCGCCTCCTCGTGCTGCGCGGCCGCCGCCTGCCGGCCTCCGAACACCGCGTGTTGACCGCCTTCGCCGCCCACCTCACCGCCGCCCTCGACCACGCCCGCCTGATGGAGGCCGCCGCCGAGGTCGAACCCGTCAAGGCGGCGGACCGTCTGCGCACCGCGCTGCTGGCCGCGGTCAGCCACGACCTGCGCACTCCGCTGGCCAGCGGCCGGGCCGCGATCAGCTCGCTGCGCAGCACCGACGTGGACTTCACCGCCGCGGAGCGCAACGAACTGCTGGCCACCGCCGAGGACTCGCTCATCGAACTCAACCGCCTGGTGGACAACCTGCTCGACATGAGCCGGCTGCGGGCCGGTGCCCTCTCCCTGCACCTCCAGCCCACCGCCTTCGCCGACGTGCTGCCGCTGTCCCTGGCCACCCTGGCCGCCGCGCCGGTGCGGATCGCCTCCCGCGGCCTGGCGGAGGTCTGCGACGTCCTCGCCGACCCGCCGCTCCTGGAACGGGTCATCGCCAACCTCGTCACCAATGCGGTGCGGCACTCCGGCGCGGCGGAGTCGGTGCTGATCACCGCCAGTGCGATGGGCCCGCGGGTGGAACTGCGGGTCATCGACCGGGGGCCCGGACTGCGCCCGGAGGACCGGGACCGGATCTTCGTGCCCTTCCAGCGGCTGGGCGACCGCGACAACACCAGCGGCCTGGGACTGGGCCTGGCCCTCTCCCGCGGCCTGGCCGAGGCGATGGGCGGCACCCTGAGCCCCGAAGACACTCCCGGCGGCGGACTGACCATGGTCCTCTCGCTGCGCGCCGCGACGGCCGGGGACGCGGGGGAAGCCGTCGAGCCCGGCTAGTCCGTCCCGGCGGGCACGCCACCCGGGCGCACGACGGAACAGCAGACGGAAGGCCAACCACAGGAGGCGGGTCGATGGGTACGGGGGCCGTGGCCGTGCTGGCGGGAATCGCCGCGTTCGGCGGTCTGTTGGGGATGCTCGCCGGCGTCCACGGGCTCCGGCAGGTACGACGGGTGCAGCGGACCGGGACGTGCGCGGCGGCGCTGGTCAAACGGCCCCCGGGCCACGATGTCGACCCGTCGCCCCGGCCCCGCCCACTGCTCCAGTTCGTGACCGACGACGGCCGGGTGGTGGAGGTCGTCTGCCCCGTGACGCCGACCGCCCGCCACCAGCTCGACGACGGTGACCGGGTGCTGCTGCGCTACGACCCCGAAGACCCGCGCTCCGTCGTCGTGCAGGGATGGGAGAGCCTGGGGCTGGAGCGGGCGTTCGTCGCCGGCGGGGCGGCCGTCCTGCTGCTGTCGCTGACGTTGGTCGCGGTCGCCGCCACCCGGGGGTGAGCGGCGCCCGCGCGTCCGGTGCGCGAGGTCGACCCGCTCGGCGGAATCGTCAACGGGGTGCGCACGGACGGTGGCAGGACCCGACGCGACCCGGTAAGTTTCCTCGCGGAGTGCCGGGAAGTCTGGTCGGCGACGGTGCAAGGACAGCCGGAGCCAACGAGGGACGACCGCGTGACCGACCTGACTGCCATCCTCCTCCTCGTCGCGTTCGCCACGCTGGTGGCCACCGGCGCCCGACACTGGCGGATCCCCGCCCCCTCGTTGCTGGTCGTCGGCGGCCTCCTCGTCGGACTGCTGCCCTGGCTCCGGGGCGTCCACATCGCGCCGGAAGTGATCAGCGTGGTGGTGCTGCCGCCGCTGCTCCACGCGTCAGCCGAGGAGGTGCCGTGGCGCGAACTGCGGCGGGTGTGGCGGCCGGTGACGGTGCTCGCCTTCGGTCTGGTGCTGGTCACCGCGGCGGCGGTGGGGGTGGTGGCGTCCGTGCTCACGCCGCTCTCCCCCACCATGGCGTTCGTCCTCGGCGCGGTGCTGGCCAGCACCGATCCGGTCGCCGTCACGGCACTCGGGCGCAAGATCGCACTGCCGCCGCGGATACAGGCTCTGGTCCAGTCCGAGAGCCTCTTCAACGACGCCACCAGCCTGGTGCTCTTCAAGGTGGCGGTGGGCACCGCCGTGGCGGCGCACGCCGTCTCCTGGGGCGCTGCGGGCGGCCAGTTTCTGGTCCTGGGCGGCGGCGGGGCGCTGGTCGGCGGCGCGGTGGCCACCGTGGTGGCGCTGATCCGGCGCCGGACCGCGGATCCGGTCCTGGAGACGGTGGTGGCCCTCGTCACGCCGTACGCCGCGTACGTCCTCGCCGAGGACGTCCACGCCTCCGGCGTCACCGCGGTCGTGGTCGCCGGGGTGGTCCTCGGCAGCACCGGACACAAGCTGACCAACGCCGCGATCCGCCTCCAGGTGCACGCCGTCTACGGCACGGTGGTCTTCCTCCTGGAGAGTGTGGTGTTCGCCCTGATCGGGCTGGAACTACCGGAACTGGTACGGCAGTTGAACGCCGACGACCGCAGCTGGCCGTTGGGCGTGCTCGCGGTGGCCGGCACCGTGATCGCCGTGCGGATGCTCGGGGTGCTGCCGCTCTCCGCCGTCATGCAGCGCCGTCGCGGCGACGGCACCGTCACCTGGCGCATTCCCGCGGTGGTCTCCTGGGCCGGCACCCGCGGCGTGATGCCCCTGGCGGCGGCCCTGTCCATCCCGTTGGCCGCCGACGACGGCAGCCCGCTGTCGCACCGCCCGCTGGTGCTCGTCCTGACCACCGGCGTGGTCGTGTTCACCCTCGTCCTCCAGGGCTTCACCCTCGCGCCGGTGGTGCGCTGGTCCGGGATCGCGCTGGAGCCGGAACACACCGCCCGGGAAGAGGCCCGGGCCCGCGCCCGTCTCGCCCAGGCCGGACTGGAGTGTCTGGACGGCCTCGACGCGGCCGAGGCGGCGCCCGCCGTGCTCGTCGACCAGTTGCGCCGGGGACTGCTGGCCCGCCTGGACCAGGCCGACGCCGGCCAGGACGACGAGGCCACGCCCTCCTCCTGGGCCCCGGCCACCACCTACCGGGCGCTGCGCCGCACCGTGATAGCCGCGGAATCCGCGCAGCTCCAGCGGTTGTACGCGGACCACCGGATCAGCGACACCACCCGGCGGCGACTGCAACGCGGCCTGGACCTCGAAGAGGCCGGACTCGGCGAGGACTGAACGGCTCGCCGCGGACGGTGCGCACGAGTTCCGCGTGCGCCCTGGCGGCCAGGGCGCCGGACAGCCACCCGGTCGTCGGGACGGGGGACGGGGAGGACCTCGGCGTCGGTTCCTGGTGGCTGTTCAGGTGGCGGTGGCGGCGCGCGTTCAGGAACATCCGGCCCCACCTGGGTAACCCGGCCAGAGCACCGAAACCGTCCCGGCCCGGACCAGGACGGCCTCCCGGATCGAAGAATCGGCACCCCGCCACCCGCTACGACGTGGACAGAACCGTCACACGCCCCGAGACACCGACCGAACGTGATCAAGCTCGACGTTGAGGAACAGGATCAGAACCGGTCCGGGAACTTGACGCCGATCACCAACAGCCCCACCAGGGCCACCGCCACCAACACCCCCACGATCCGCTCCGCGCTCACCACGCCACCTCCGGCCCGGTCCCGCCACGGCTCTCCACCACGGACCTCCTCCTCGTGCGTTCGTCCGACGGGGTCCGCTCCACGGTGGCGGTCGGCGCCACCCGGTGTGCAGGCCGGCGCGCGTTCCCTAACGGAATCCGAACGGCGCGGCCCGCGGCCCGGGCGCAGTCGTCGGTCGCACGACGGGCGGCGCCGCGTCAGGCCCGTTCGGCGGCGCTGCGTTCGACGCAGAACTCGTTGCCCTCGGGGTCGGCCAGGGTCACCCAGCCGGACCCGTCGGGCCGGCGGTGGTCGCCCACCAGCGAGGCGCCCAGGGCGAGGATCCTCGCCACCTCCTCGTCCCGCGAGCGGTCTTCGGGCTGCAGGTCCACGTGGAGCCGGTTCTTGCCGGCCTTGGCCTCCGGCACCGTGACGAACAGCAGCGCCGAGCCCGGAGCGGTGACCAACGCCTCGGGGTCCCCCGGGAAGTCGTCGTCGGCCAGCGAGCCGTCGAGGACCGTGGCCCAGAACCGTCCCAGGCGGTAGGCGTCGGAGCAGTCGATGGTGAGGTGTCGCACGAGAGATGCCATGCGGGGCACTCTTCGTCAGTCCCGGGCCCCTGTCCAGCACATTCCTCGTGCACGGGAGCAGCGACGCACGGCGTCAGAGCCGTTGCCGGGTCAACGCCCGTGCCTTCCGCGAGGAGTTCGGGGAGCGTTCCGGCGAAGGTCGGCAGCAGCCGGAGGCAGACGCCCCGGGCGTCGACGTCCGTGCCCAGATGTTCCCGGGTGAGGGCGGCGGCCCGGGCGCACACCGGCCGCCGGCGACGGGCGGCCTACGAAGTGCCCCAACGCTGCGACGCCTTGCCCGTCTCGCAGGCCGCCGTCGCCACGCCGCCGCCGAAGGCGATGTCGAGGCACTGGCCGTTGGACACGCTGTACAGCGCGCCGCCGGAACCGGTGCGCCACACCTGGCCGGCGCCGCCGCACGTCACCGACAGGGCGTTGTTGCCGGGCATTCCCGCCGTCAGGCAGTCGCCGGTGCGCCGGTTGACCACGGTGAACGTGCCGCCCGATGCCTGGTGGTGGGTCCACGAGGCGGACGGGTCGCCCGTGCAGTCGCCGACGGCCGGGGTGTTGCCGTAGACCGTCTCGACCAGACATCGGCCGTTGCCGGCGTTCTTGAGCTGGTGGTAGCCGCCCGGTGCGGGGGGCTGCGGCGGCTGTCCGGTCGCCGCGCCGCCCGGACCGGCCGACCCCCCGGTACCGCCCGCCGCGTCACCGCCGCCCGGGTCCTTCCGGGAGCCCGAGGAGGCGCCCTGGCCGTCGCCGGGGCCGGCGGCTCCGGTGGCGCCGCCCGTCCCGGCGGGCTGCGGCTGCCGCCCCGGCGTGGCCGGCCCCGAGGGGTCTTTGAGGTGACCGGCGCCTGAGGAGGGGGCCGTCGGGTGGAGCTGGGCGGAGACCGACGGGGACGGCGCCGCCCGACCGTTGTCGTGCAGCGCCGATCCGTACGGCAGGAGTTGCAGGGCGAGGGTGGTCCCGCCGCCCACGACGAGCACCGGAAGGACCGCGAGCAGGAGGCGTTTGCGTCGACGCTCGCGGGCGGGCCGGGGCGCGGTGGGCGCCGTCGGCGGAGTGGGTGCGCTCGCCGCCGCCGGCCGCGCCGGCGGTGCGGCGGGCACGGTCTCCGCGGGCCCGTCGGCCGCCGCGAGGGTGGTGGTCCGGACGTCCTCCGCCGCGGCTGCCGCGTCCTCGTTCCGGGGCGTCGCGGCCGCGAAGGCGGCGCGTTCGGCGAGTCGGGCCGCGACCGCCGACGGCCAGCCGGCGGCCACGGACGCCCGCTGCCCCACGGCCAGTTCGTGGAGTTCGGCCGCCGTGGGGCGCCCCTCGGGGTCCTTGTCCAGGCAGGAGGCGACGACGCGGGCGAGTTCCGGGTCGAGGTTGTGCACCGGGTCGAGGTCCGGCGCGTCGTGCACGATGCGGTACAGCGTGCCCAGGCCGGCCCCGTCCCCGAAGGGCGGGTTGCCGCTCGCCGCGAACGCGAGCAGCGACCCGAGCGCGAAGACGTCCGTCGCACCGCTCAACTTCCGTTTGCCCGAGGCCTGTTCGGGCGACATGTAGGCGGGCGTGCCCACGATCATGCCGGTCTGCGTCAACCGGCTCTGGTCGACGGCCCGGGCGACCCCGAAGTCGATGAGCGTGACCCCGTCAAGGGTCAGCATGACGTTCGACGGCTTGAGGTCCCGGTGCACCATCTCGTGGTCCTGGACGCTCTTCAGGCCGGCGGCCGCCTCGCGCAGCAGCAGCCACAGGGCGTCGGCGGGCAGATGGCCGCCGTGCAACTCGACCGCCTCGTTCAGGGTGAGGCCCGGGACGTACGCGGTGGCGAACCACGGCGGCCGGGCGTCACGGTCGCTCGCGAGCAGCGGCGCGGTCGCCTCCGCCGGCAGTCGCGAGAGGTTGTCCAGCTCGTGCCCGAAGTGGCGCAGGAACGCCTCGTCCTCGGCGAGCAGCGGCAGGACCTGTTTGACGGCGGCGTAGCGCCCGTCCCGCACCCCCAGGTACACGCGGCCCATGCCGCCGGAGCCGAGCTTGCCGACCAGCCCGATGGAACCGATCCGTTGCGGGTCCGCCTCTTCCAGCGGTACCGCACCGCTGCCGTCGAGGTCGAACCTCTCCCCCTTGTTGGTCATGCCCGGAAGGCTATCGAACGGCCGGGCGACCGCCGGTCACGACCGTCGCGTCACGCCCCCCGGGGACGCCCGGCCGGGGCAGGACGGCGTGTGACCCGACAACTCCCCCTGGTTGCTGGTCATTTATCCCGCTCAGCGCCCCCTTGACGGCACTGTGCGCACCGACGCGCGGCGACGCGGGCGGGCCGGCGCGGCGGTTCGGCGACCGGGACACCGGTCGTCCGTTCCGCCGCGCCGGCCCTCAGCTCGCGCGGTGCGCGCCGCCGCGGCGTGCGCGCCGGCCGGTCAGGATTCGGGCGCCGGGCGGCGCTCGGTGGAACCGCCCCGGCGACGGCGCACGAACGCGGCGACGAGGGCCAACAGTTTGCGCAGCAGTCCGGGGCGCGGCGACCCAGCGGCGGACGGCTCGGCTTCGGACGAGGAGGGCGAGGCCGCGGCGAGCGGGGTGGGGGCGGGCTCGTGGTGCGGCCCGGCCGGCCCGGTGGCGTGTTGCGGGGGGACGGGGGCCGCCGGGCCCGGGGGCTTCGGTTGGTCGGTCGGTGCGGACGGGGTCGGCGGGTGGGGCTGGGGTCGGGGTGCGTTGCGGCGGGCCTCGGCGCGCACGAGCGCGCTGAGGGCGGCGAAGACGTCGACGGGCATGCCGGTACTCCTGCGGTGCGGATGGCGTGGATGCTGGTGCGACGGGCCGCGCGTGCCCCGTCCGCCACGGTGCGGGCGGACGGGGTGGGGTGCGCGACCGGGTCCGCTCAGCAGCGCAGCACGGTCATCCGCGGGGGCAGGCCGGTGGCAGCGGTCGGGAGGGCGGCCCGAGGGCCGGCGTGGCCCGGCGCGTCCAGACCCGCCGTCGCCGGCGATTCCCGCAGGGCCTTGCCGTGCGCGCCGGTCGGGACGTGCGGGCGCAGGTGGCAGGCGGTGGCGTGGCACATCCGCCGGAAGCCGTTGCCCGGCGGGTGGTGCGCGCCGCCCCTCGACGGCGCCAGGACGTGCCCCGTGGTGTCGCCGGTCCGTTCCGCGGCGTCCTCGGGGGCCAGGGCGCTGATCCGCGTGGGGCAGGCGCCGGCTGCGGACGTCGTGGCGTCGGCGTAGCCGGCGGTCAGGGCGGTGAACAGCAGGGCCAGCAGCGCCAGGAGGAGGAGCATGCGGCAGCCGCCGGTCGCCGCTGAGCGGCCGGTGTCGGCGGTGTCACGCATGCGGGTCTCCCAACGCTCTTCCGGGAGGGGATCCCCTGGGAGAGATCGGGACATTCAGGAGAGAGTGGAAAGTGTCGGTTATTCCACTCGTTCCGGCTATGCGTCGTATGTGTGACCGCACGCCGACAGGAGGGAACTGCCGCCGGAACGCGCCGCCGGGCCCCGCGGAGCGGCACGTCGGGGTGCTGCTCCGCGGGGCCCGGCGGGCCGGGGTCGCTCGGTCAGAGCGGCCGGGTGAAGGTGACCCGGTCCAGCTCGGGACCGTCGTAGTCCGCGATCGGGGCGGAGTTGGTGAAGCCCATGGCGTTGTGGAAGGCGATGGAGCGGGCGTTCTGGGGCGAGGTGATCGCCTTGACGAGGGTGCGGCCGTCGGCGCGCGCCCGCTCGAAGAAGCGTTCGTAGAGGTGACGGCCGAGGCCGGTGCGGCGCCATGCGGGGGCGACGCCGGTGAAGTGGATGTACGCCTCCTCGGGCTTGGACGGGGAGAGGAATCCGATGACGAATCCGGCGAGTTCGCCGTCCCGCTCGGCGATCAGGCTGGTCTCGAAGAAGTGGGTGACGAAGACCCGCGTCAGGTCGCGGGAGGCGGGGCGGCCCCACCAGTCGTCGACCACGCCGACGAGGGCGTCGAAGTCCTCCGGCTTCGCCGCGCGGGTCGTGAACGGCTCCAGGGTGGCCGCGGCCGGTGCGCCGAGCTTCTTGCGGAAGACCACCCGGTGCTGCTCGGGCCCGTCGTAGTCGCGGTGCACGGGCACGCCGTCGACCTCGTGGTCACCGGGGTCCAGCTCGAACCCCATGGCCTTGTGGAAGGCGATGGAGCCGGTGTTGTGCGGTGAGGTGATGGCGGACACCTCGGTGCGGCCGGCCGCCGCGGCCCGCTCGAAGAAGCGGGTGTAGAGCCGGCGGGCGATGCCCTGCTGGCGCAACTGCGGGTCCACGCCGACGAAGTGGACGTACGCCCGGTGCCCGTCGTCGGCGGAGTGGAAGCCGACCAGGAACGCCCGGATCCCGGTCTCGTCCTCCAGGATCAGACTGGTCCCGGCGAAGTGCTGGAGGAACAGGCGCGGGAGCAGCAGTGACAGCTCCCGCGCCTGTTCGGGGGTGCGGGAGTCGCCCCACCACTTCTGGACGCACTCCACGAGCGTGGAGTGGTCGGCCGTGCGGGCCCGGCGTACGTGGTACATGCCCTGCCTTTCCGTCGGTGCGGTCGTCGTGGGTTCCGTCTGCGGCGGCGCGGTCGGCGCCGACTCTACTTTTGCGGCGGCGTGGTGCTGCCCACGGCCGCGCCGCCGTCCGGGATCAGCGGCAGCGTGACCTTGGACGGGTGCGCCGCGTCGTGCAGCACCGTTTGGTGCGCGGTCCGGCGGGCCGTGGACCGGCCCAGCCAACTGCCGGTGTTGGGGTTCGGGTCGAACTGCGGGTAGTCGCTGGAGGAGATGTCGAGCCGGATGCGGTGGCCCTTCCGGAACAGGTTGCTGGTCGGCCACACCTTGATCGTGTACGCGTACACCTTGCCGGGCACCACGGGTTGCGGGTCGCTCGTCGAGGCGCGGTAACTGGCGCGCACGATGCCGCTGTTGAGGTTGACGGCGGTGCCGTCGGGGTGCACGTCGACGAGTTTGGCGGTCCAGTCGGTGTCCGGGGCCGACGTCGCGGCGTACAGCGTGACGGTGATCGGCCCGGTGACCTCGGTGTCCCGCGTCAACGGCGGGCCCGTGTAGACGGCGACGTCCGGGCGCTGCTCGATCTGCTGTTGGTCGTACGGGCCCTGGGTGCTGATCGCAGCGGTGCAGCAGGAGTGGCCGCCGACGCTCGGCACCGGGTTGCGCGGGTCGTAGGTGTAGTGGTCGGCCGGCGCGTCGGATCCCGGTGGTGCGGTGGCGAGGGTGCCGTCCTGGGTGTTGCCCGCCGCGTGGCCGGTGCTGCCCAGGTAGTAGTCCTGCCAGCGGGTCTGCGGCAGCGGCCAGGTGGGGGCGGTGCGCCATCGGTTGGCGCCCATCACGAAGTAGTCGACGCCGCGCTGTCCGACGCCGTTGTCCTTGCCCTTGAGGTGGTGGTCCCACCAGGCGAGCATCATCTCGTCGATCGGGCTGTTCCCGGCCGGCCCGATCGCCTTGAGCAGGGGTGCGGGGGCGCTGGTCGGGCGGCCCCAGCCGGTGTGGTCCCAGGGGCCGATGACCAGCCGCTGGTTGTCCCGGGCGCGGGGCGAGCCGGCCCGCGCCACCATCCCCTGGTAGTTCTTCACCGAGCCGTCCAGGAAGGCGTCGTACCAGCCCGCGTAGTTCAGGACGGGGATGTCGACCTTGCCGTAGTGCTCCTTGGGGGCCCACCGGCGCCAGTAGTCGTCGTAGGTGGGGTGCTTGATCCAGTCGAAGAAGTACGGGGCGACCTTCGGGTCACCGGGGTGGAAGGGCTGGAAGGCGTCGTACGGGGCGGTGGCCAGCCACTTGCTGACGTCCTGGTAGTCGCGGTTGACCTGGTCGTAGGTGGCCCGGTCCCCCCGGTTGGCGGCGGCCGACGGGACGATCTTGCGCATCGCCCACGGGATGACGAAGTTCAGCCGGAAGGCGCCGCCCTCGTAGTTCCAGCCCTCGTAGTAGTCGTCGGAGGTCAGGGCCGGCACGATGGTCTTCAGGTGCGGCGGGCGCTCCTGGGCGGCGAGCCACTGGGTGGCCCCGACGTAGGAGGAACCGTACATGCCCACCCGGCCGTTGGAGCCGGGCAGCCGGGCGGCCCACTCCACGCTGTCGTAGCCGTCGTGGCCCTCGTTGGCGAACTCGTAGAAGTCGCCGCCCGAGGCGTACTGGCCGCGGACGTCCTGGATCACGACGAGGTAGCAGTGCGAGGCGAACCACTCCGGCGACTGGTAGTTCGACGGTTGCACCTCGGCTGCGGCCTTGTCGTACTGGGTCCGCATCAGGATGACCGGGACCTTGTCGCGGGTGACCGGCCGGTAGACGTCTGCGCGCAGGACGGTGCCGTCCCGCATGGTGGCGCCGACGTCGGTGGTCTTGCGGACCGGGCAGGGGCCCCGGCCGGTGGACGGGGGCCACTGGCCGGTCCCGGTCGCGGCGGCGGGCGCGCCGGTCGTGGCGTGGCCGGCGGAGCGGGCGGTCTCGGCCGGGGCGGCGGGGCCGGCGAGGAGCAGCGGGGTCAGGGCCAGCGCGAGGGTGGCGGTGGCGGCTGCCGCCAGCCGGCGGCGGGGTATGCGGCGCTTCACCGTCGGCTCCCCCCGGCTGTCGGGGCGGGCCGGTGCAGCAGGTCCGGGCCGATCTCCGCCACCCGGGTGCAGCCGACGAGGCCCATCGTCAGGTCGAGGTCGGCGAGCAGGCTGCGCACGACGTGCTGGACGCCGTCGGCTCCGCCGAGGGCCAGCCCGTAGACGTAGGGGCGGCCGAGCAGGACGGCCCGGGCGCCGAGCGCCAGTGCCTTGACGACGTCCGCGCCGCTGCGGACGCCGGAGTCGAAGAGCACCTCCGTCTCGTCGCCGACCGCGGCCACCACGTCGACGAGCGCGTCGAGGGCGGCGACCGCACCGTCGACCTGGCGCCCGCCGTGGTTGGAGACGAGCACGCCGTCCATGCCCGCGGCCACGGCCCGGCGGGCGTCCTGCGGGTGCACGATGCCCTTGAGCACGATCGGGCCGTCCCAGTGCTCGCGTAGGAAGCCCAGTTCGTCCCAGGTGTGCGCCTTGCCGCTGAAGATCGGCAGCCATTGCAGGGCCGCCGCCTGCGGGTCCTCCTCGGCGGGGCGGTCGAGCCGGGCGCGGAAGACCGGGTCGGACAACGGGATGGCGACGCCGTTGCCGCGGATGAACGGCAGGTACGCCTGGTCCAGGTCGCGCGGGCGCCAGGCCAGTTGCCAGGTGTCCAGCGTGACGACGAGGGTGGTGTAGCCGGCGGCGCGGGCCCGCGCCAGGATGCTGGCGGTCACCTCGTCGTCGTGCGGCCAGTACAGCTGGAACCAGCGCTGGCCGTCGCCGTTGGCCCGGGCGGCCTCCTCGATGGTGTGCGAGGAGGCGGTGCTCAGCACCATCGGGATGCCCGTGGCCTGTGCCGCCCGGGCGGTGGCCAGCTCGCCGTCCGGGTGCACGACGGTCTGCACCCCGATGGGGGCCAGCAGTACCGGGGCCGCCAGTTCGCTGCCGAGCACGGTGGTGCGCAGGTCGCGGTCGGTGGCGTCGCGGAGCATGCGCGGGACGAGGCGGTGGCCGTCGAACGCGGCGCGGTTGGCGCGGGCGGTGGCCCCGGTGCCGGCCGCGCCCGCGACGTACCCGTAGGGCTGGGGGCCCATCCGGTCGCGGGCCACCTCCTCCAGGGCCGACAGGTCCGTGGTGAACGGCGGGACCTGGTCCTGGAGCCCTCTCAGGTAGATCTCGAACTGGTAGTCCGCGAATCCGGTGCGGGAGTCTGCCATGCGTGCTCCTCCATGGGGCGTCAGGGGTCGTGCGGCGTTCGTTCCTCCCGGCCGCCCGCGCTCTGGTCCGGGCGGCGGGTCATGCCGATCAGCAGCAGGGCCAGTTGGGCGCCGGCCGGCCCCAGGGCCTCCCGGTAGCCGCTCAGCACGGCGTTCTCCCGTGCCAGGTCGGTGCGCGGGAGGCCGGCCGCGCGGCGGGCGCCCTGGAGCAACCGGTCCTCGCGGAGGCGCAGTTGGATCAGCCCGATGAGGTCGCGGTCCAACTCGCGCAGGCGCTCGCCGTGCCGCTCGGGGTCCTGGTCGGCGGCTGCGCGGTGCGCGGGGGCGGGGCGCTCGCTCATGTGGGGTCCGCCCCGCCGGCCAGTTCCCGGAGCAGCCGCCGGTAGACCGCGGCCACCTCGGCGACGAACCGGGCGGAGGTGGCCGGTTGGTGCCCGAGCACCACCTCCGCGCCGCCGTCGTCCTGCGGCCACACCTCCACCTCCAGCTCGTGCAGGGCGCGGCCGGACCGGGGCCCGACGACGGCCGTCCGGCAGCCGTCGAGCGCGAGGTGCTGGGGCGGGGCGCTCTGCACCGCGAACAGGGTCTGGAACAGCGGGTGTCGGGAGCGGTCCCGGGCCGGGTCGGCGGCCAGCCGGACGACCTCCTCGAACGGCACGTCCTGCGCGGCCAGCGCCGCGTGCACGCCGGCCAGGAGGGCGGGCACCCGGTCCGCCGTGCCGTCGCCGGTCGGGCGCATCCGGAAGCAGACGACGTCGATGAGGCAGCCGACGGCGTCGGCGGTGTCGGGGTGGTAGCGCTTGGCGAGCGGGGCGCCGATCGCCAGGTCGTGGTCGCCGGAGACGGCGGCGAGCGCCTCGGCGTAGGCGGCCAGCGCGAGGGCGAAGCGGGTGCTGCCCCAGCCGTGGGCGCGGGCCTCCAGCGCGGCCCAGTCGGCGGCGGGAATCCGGAAGGCGGGCGCGGACGGCGCGTCGCCGGCGGCCGGGCCCGGGACGGTGAGCGGCGGTACGCCGGTCAACTCCGCGCGCCAGAAGGCACGCTGCGCGGTCAGCGCGGCCCCGTTGACTTGGGCCCGGGCCCCGGCGAGGACGGCCGCCAGTGCGGGTGGGGGCGCGATGTCCGGTGCGCGGTGCGTCAGCCGGGCGGCGTAGGCCGTCGAGAGGTCGTCGGCCAACGGGCGGACGGAGCCGCCGTCGAAGGCGATGTGGTGGAGGACGAGGCCCAGCAGCCATTCGCGGCCGGACGCCAGGGGGGCGACGGCGCAGCGCCAGTTCTCGCCGGCGGCGATGTCCAGGGGGCGCCCGAGTTCCCTGCGGACGGCCAGCAGCCCCGCTTCCTGGTCCGCCGCCGGGGCCAGTTGGATCGTCGGCACCGGCGCGGGCGGCCCGTCGAGCAGTGCGACGGGCCGCCGGTCGAAGACGTACCGGGCGTGCAGTGCCTGGTGGCGCCGGTGGACGTCCGCCACGGCGGCCCGGAACGCCCCGGGGACGAAGTCCCCGCTCGCCCGCCAGATCAGCTCGCAGTGCGACGAGGTGTCGGTGGGGTCCAGCTGCTGCGCGTAGAGGAACCCGTTCTGCGCGGGCAGCAGCGGCAGTGGCTCGCCGGGGGCCGGCCGGTCGGGGTCCTCCGCGTCGCCCGCCCGGGCCTCGATCCAGTGCGCCAACTCCCGTACGGTCGGGCCCGCGATCAGTACGGAGGCCGGTACCGGGACGCCGGTGCGCGCGCCGATCCGCACGCACAGGCGGGCGCCGTCCAGCGAGTCCCCGCCCAGTGCGAAGAAGGAGGCGTCGTGCGGCACGGCTTCCCCGGTCCCCAGGGTCTCGGCGAAGGCGTGCGCCACCTGGCCGGTGACCGAGGCGTCGTCGGGGCGGGGGTGGGGTGCGGCCGGGGTGCGGGGGCCGGTGGGCCGGGTCACCAGCTCCAGCAGGGCGGCGGTGTCCAGCTTGCCGTTGCGGGTCAGCGGGAACGTGTCCACGGCGGCGAGGGCCCGGGGCACGAGGTACTCCGGCAGCTGGGCGGCCAGGGCGTCGCGAACCGTGTCCGCCGGCACCGGTGCCCCCTCCGCCGCGGTGTACGCGGCGGCCAGCCCGACGCAGGCGCCCCGTTCCACGAGGGGGACGACGACGCAGCGGCGGACGCCCGGGAGCGCGGCGATCCGGGCCTCCACCTCGCCGGGTTCGATGCGGTGCCCGCGCACCTTGACCTGCCGGTCGGCCCGGCCGGCGTAGTGCAGCACGCCGTCGGCCGAGAAGTGGCCGAGGTCCCCGGTGCGGTAGATCCGGCGCGGGCCGCCGGGGGCGGTCTCGATCTCGGTGAAGCTCTTCGCGGTCTGTGCGGGATCGGCCAGGTAGCCGTTGGCCAGGCCGGCGCCGGCCACGCAGATCTCGCCGGTGGTGCCCGGCGGGCAGGGCCGCGACCGCTCGTCGAGGACGAACACCTCGGTACGGGCCACCGGGCGGCCCACCGGGAGGTCGCCGCCCGCGGTGCAGTCGGCGGGCGTGATCCGGTGGGTGGTGGTGAAGACGGTGGACTCGACGGGCCCGTACCCGTTCACCAGCGCGGTGTCGGGGTGCGCGGCGACGAAGCGGTGGACGTGCGCGGGCGAGAGCCGTTCGCCCCCCACCAGCAGCTGCCGCACGCCGTCGAAGCAGGCCAGGTCCTCCTCGACGAGCATGTGGAAGATCGAGGCGGTGAGCCAGAGGGTGTTGAGCCCGGCGTCCCGGACGAGGGTGCGCAGCGCGTCCGCGGTCAGGTAGGGCTCGTCGACCAGCACGCTGGTGCCGCCGCCCAGCAGCATCGACCAGAGTTCCAACGAGGCGGCGTCCCAGGGCAGTGGGGCGGCCTGCGGCATGACCGTGCCGGGGCCGACGGTCATGAAGCGGGCCGGGGCGAACAGCCGGACCGTGCCGGCGTGCGGGGACAACACCCCCTTGGGGCGGCCGGTGCTGCCCGAGGTGAAGAAGAGGCAGGCGGTGTCCGTCTCGCGGACCGGCGGGGCGTCGAGGTCCACGGCGGGCCCGGCGGCCACCCGCTCCAGATCGTCCTCGGGGACCCACACCGGGCGTGACCAGCCCTGCGCGTGCGGCGGGGCCACGGCGAGCAGCGGGGCGTCGGTCCGCGCCACCAGTTGGGCCACCCGGGAGCGGGGCCAGCGCGGGTCCAGGGCCGCGTAGGCGGCGCCCCGTTTGAGCACCGCGAGCACGGCCGCGACGAACCGCGGTGACCGCGGCATCAGCACCGGCACCACGTCGCCGGGGCCCACGCCGGCGCGGGCCAGTTCGGCCGCGAAGGCGTCCGAGGCCCGCTCCAGCGTCCGGTAGCTCACGGTGGTGTCCCGGTGGATCAGCGCGGGGGCGTCGGGTCGTTCGGCGGCGCGTTGCCGGAACACCCCGTGGATCGTGCCCCCGCCGTCGCCGCTGCCCGGTCGGTCCGTCATCGCGCCCCGCCACCTTCCACGTGCTCCAGTCGGTCCGGTGCCCCGTGCGTCCCCGCGGCGTGCGCGTGCGGGGCGGCCCGTGGCGCCACGGGCGCCTTCGGCGCCTGGCGGCCCAGCAGCAGCGCGTACCCGACGCACGCCAGGCAGCCCAGTCCCAGGACGACGGGCAGCAGCCAGGCGTGTGCGCCGCCCAGCAGCCGTCCGCCCAGCAGCGGGCCGAGCACCAGGCCCGCGGACATCGCCGCCGAGTAGGCGCCGTTGTACCGGCCGCGCAGCGCTTCGGGCGCCAGGCCGTTGACGAGCGTGGGCAGTGCGACGGCCAGCAGCGCCTCGCCGACGGCGAAGACCGCCAGCGCGCCGATGACCAGGGCGGCTTCGAGGTGCGGCCGTCCGCTGGTCATCGCCAGGAGGAGCAGCAGCCAGCAGCCGGCCCAGCTGGTGGCCGTGGCGGCGAGCAGTGCGGCGGGCCGGGTCCGGGAGATCCGGGTGACGGCCAGGGCCTGGATGAGCACGATGCAGCAGGTGTTGGCCACGAACGCCCAGGCCATGACGCGGGCGTCCAGGCCCTGGACCGCGACCAGTCCGGGGATGCTCGACTCCAGTTGGCCGTAGCCGACCACCATGAGCGCGAGGGTCAGTGCCAGGACCTTGAGCAGTTGGCGGTCGCGCAGCACCGCACCGTAGCCTCGCGCGCCGGCGTCGGCCGCACGGTCGGGGACCGGGCCGGTCGACGCCGCTCCCCGCCCCCTGCCGACCGCGGCCACCAGCAACGCCCCGGCCAGCAGGAACGACAGCCCGTCGAACACGTACAGCCACTGGAAACGGCCGGCGTCGGCGGTCGAGGCGAAGAGGCCGCCCAGCACGCCGCCGAGTCCGACGCCGGCGTTGAGCGCGACGAACTGCAGGCCGAAGGCGGCGGAGCGGGTCCGGCCCTCGGTGCTGCCGGCGATGACGACGTTCCACACGGAGAGCATCGCACCGTAGGCCAACCCGTAGAGCGAGCCGGCGAGGACGGCGCCCCACACCTCCGTCACCAGTGCGAAGCCGCTGGTGCCGACGGCGGCGGTGGCCATGGCCAGGGCCGCCGTGCGGCGGATCCCGAAGCCGTCGGCGAGGCGGCCCGCGAGCGGGCCGCCGACCAGCGACGCGAGCGCGATCACCGAGATGACGGCGGTGGCGGTGCCCACGGACAGCCCGCGCACCCGGGTCAAGTACAGGACGAGGAAGGGCTGTACGAGTCCGGTGCCCACCGAGCTGATCAGGTTGGCGCCCATCACCACCCGCGTGCGGGGCGGCAGTGTGCCCAGGGCGGCCACAGACTCCCACTTCATGACCGGGCGGCTCCCCCGCCGCTGGTGACCGCGGCGCCGACCCCGCCCAGGGTGGCGTCCGCCACCACCGCGCCCAGCCCCAACGGGATCCCGAACTCCTCGCGCAGTCGCTGCACCAGGGCCATCGCCTGGAGGGACGTGCCGCCCAGGACGAAGAAGTCGTCCTCGACGCCGAGCGCCGTATCGGGCGCCAGGTCCGGGCCCAGGATCTCCCGCCAGATCGCGGCGATCCTCTCCTCGACAGGTGACATGCTGTTTCAGTCCTCCACGGCGCGTAGCAGAACGGCGGCCAGGTGTGCCGCACTTGAGCCCAGCAGGACGACCACGGGGTACGCCGACCTCGTGGTGCCCGCCTCCGTACGATCGATGAGATTGATCAGCGGATCGCTGCCCAGGCAGTGCGCGATCCGCCCCACGTTGTCTTGGTAGAGCTGGCGGGGTGCGAAGCCGGCCTCGCCCAGGAACGCCTGGAGGACGTCCGCGGCGAGGTTGCTCGACAGGACCGCGGAGACGTCGCCCGGCGTCAGTCCGGTGGCCGACCAGAGTTCCCTGAACAGCTCCTGATAGGTCGTCAGTTGCGCTTGGAGGCGGTGGCCGGCCGGGCCCGGTCCGACGAGGTCGTAGCAGACCTGACGGGCGCCGCCGAGGACCTCCCACCCGTGCCGCCGGCCGGAGACGACGGCCGCGGCGGCCCCGTCGCTCCCCACCGCCGCACCGCCGAGCAGGACCCGGCTGCCCGGTTCCGCCGTGCGCACCAGGTCGCCCGAGACCACCGCCACGGTCCGGGCCGCCCCCGACGTCACCAGCGCCGCGGCGACGGCGAGGGCCGCCGTCGCGGTGGAGCAGTCGGCGAGACCGAGCGTCAGCGGGTACGCGTTGCACATCCCCAACTCGTCCAGCAGCTCGGCGACGGCGATCTGGGACGCGTCGCCCCCGGGCAGCGACTCGGTGGCGAACAGCACGGTGTCCACCTCCGCCGGCGGCGTCCGCGCCGCGGCCAGCGCCTCGCGCAGGGCCGGGCGCAGCAGGTCCAGCACGCCGCCCCGGGCGAGCCGGTACTCGTCGAACGCGGCGGCCCGACGCGGCGGTTCGGCCGCGTACTCCGGCAGGTCGGCCACCTTGCGGCGCACCTCGCCCAGTGCGGCGGCGCACCCGTTCAGGTAGGCGCCGCCGGCCGGGCCGTGGCCGTTCAGAGCGCTCCCTCCGAGGCGGCCGGCAGGGGCCGTGCGCCCAGGAGTACGGCGGCCAGGTGGGAGATTCCCGCGCCGAGCAGCACCAGGTGGCCGTCGTCCGTGCCGTGCGCGGTCTGTGCGCCGGCCGGGTCCGTCCCGGCGAGCCGGTCGGCGAGGTCGATCAGCGGATCGCTGCCCAGGCAGTGCGCGATCCGTCCGACGTTGTCGAGCGCCAGCTTGTCGCCGCCGTGGCCGACGTCGGAGAGGTAGATGTCCAGGACCATGCGGGCGAAGTGGCTGGGCAGTACGGCGTGGACGTCCTCGGGCCGGTGCGGGTGGTGCGCCGCCAGGCGGGCGAACAGCTCCCGGTGGGCGGTGACCTTGGCGGTCAGTTCCTGCCGCGCCCCGCCGCCCGGGCCGATCGCGGGCGACGTGTGATGGGCCATGGCCAGCACCGGCAGGCCGGCGGCGGTGGCCGACACCAGTGCCGAGGCGGCCGCGTCGCTGGCGATGGCCACGCCGCCCGCCACCACCCGGTCGCCGCCGGCGGCGAGGTCGGCGAGGTCTCCGGAGACGACCAGGACGTGCCGTGCGCTGCCGTCCCGGACGAGGGAGGCCGCGGTGCCGAGGGCGGCCATGGCGGTGGCGCAGTCCATCAGGCCGAGGGTGCTCGCCGTGGCCCGGGTCAGTCCGGACTCGGTGAGGAGTTCGGCGACGTCGCGCTGCGCCGCGCGGCCGTGCGGCAGCGAGTCGGTGGCGAGCAGCACCAGGTCGACCTCGTCGCCCGGGACGCCGGCCTCGCCCAGGGTGCGTTGGACGGCGGCGGCCATCAGCTCCACGACGGGCGCGTCCGACCAGCGGTAGGTGTCGAACCCGGCCGCGGGGGCGGTCAGTTCGGCGGCGATCGCGGGATCCGCCTGGAGCTCGGGGAGTTCGGCGACGGGGTCGGCGTACTCGCCCAGCTCGTAGGCCGGGGCGCAGAGGCGTGGGGTGATCATGCGGGTCCCCCCTTGCCGGGTTCGGCCCGGGTCGCTTCCGCGGCGGCCTGCTCGGCGAGCGCGGTGAACCGCTCGACGATCCGCCGCGCGGTGCGCTCCTCGTACAGCTCGGTGTCGTACTCCAGCCAGCCCTGCGCCCCGTCCGGGCCGGGGTAGACGGCGAGCGTCAGGTCGTAGCGCGCGGTGCCCTTGTCCAGGTCGGCGGTGGCCACGCGGGCGCCCTGGATCTCGCGGGTGGCCTCCCCCAGGTTGTCGAAGACGAAGACGGCGTCCAGGAGCGGGTGGGTGCCCGGCACCCGGCGCCGCTCGGTGATCAGCTCGCCCGGGTAGGCGGCGTGGGCCAGCCCGGCCCTGGTGGCCGCGCCGGCGGCCCGGGTGCGCGCGGCGTGCGAGCCGTCCCCGGCGTCGCGCAGTCGCACCGGCAGCACGTTGAGCAGGTAGCCGACGACGTCGGTGCTGCCGGGCCGGTCCCGGCCGGCCGTGAACGTGCCGAGCAGCACGTCGTCGCGGCCGCCGTGTTCGGCGAGCGCGGCCCAGGCGACGGCGAGCCAGCCGGCGTAGGCGGTGGTCGCCGCGCGCTGGGCCGCCGTCAGGATGCCGTCGGCGACCGTGCGGGAGAGCGCGAAGTCCACCCGGGCGCCCGCCCGGCCGGTGCCGGCGGAACGCGGTCGGTCGGCCGGCAGCGGCGGCGGGGCGTCGGCGACCTCGGACGCCCAGTGCGCGGCCGCCGCCCGGCCCACGGCGCTCGCCAGCCAGCCGCGCTGGTCGCAGGCGACGTCGCGGAAGGGCGGGGCCGCCGGTGGGTCGGTGTCCGCGGGCCGGGCCAGCTCGTCCAGCAGCAGTTCGAAGGACCAGGCGTCGAAGACGAGGTTGGGCACCACGACCAGCAGCCACGCCTCGTCGGGCGTCGCCCCTTCGGCGAGGACCACCCGCAGCAGCGGGCCGTTCGCCAGGTCGAACGGTTCGGCGGCCAGTTCGCGGGCGAGCGCGTGCGCGGCGTCGGCCCCCGCACAGCGGGTGCGGACCAGTCGCGGCGGCAGCGCTTCCCGCACGGCCGGGCGGACGCCGGTGCCGTCCTCCGCCGTGCCGTCGAAGGTGGTGCGCAGCGCTTCGTGGGCGGCCGCGAAGCCGCGCACCCGCTCGGCGAGCAGGTCGAGGTCGACGGGCGCGCCGGTGAGGTGGACGGCCTGGCAGACCACGTCCACCGGGCGCTCGGCCACCCACTGCCTGGTCCGCCACAGTCGTAGTTGACCGGGCGTCAACTGCTGTGTGGCGAGGCGGGCTTCGGGCAGTCGGGCGCGGAGCAGGGCCCGTTGTTCGGGGGTGAGGGCGGCGAGGCGGGCCGTGAGGTCGGCGGTCATGCGTAGCGCCTCCGGAGTTCGTTGAGGTGGCTGAGGCTCTCCACCACGAGGGATTCGTCGACGCCGAAGTCGATCAGGCAGGCGATCTCGTCCACGCCCATGCCCTGGAAGCGGTCCACGACCTTCGTGCAGGAGTCCGGCGTGCCGAGCAGCGCGCCCTTCTCGAAGTACTTGTCGAAGGCGAACTTGATCAGTTCGTCCTGGTCGCCGGCCGAGATGTCGCGGACGCCCGCGCCCGGGGCGAGGTTCTTCTTCTGCGAGTCGATGACGGTGAAGAACGACCGCAGGTAGTCGCTGAACGGCGGCCAGACCGTCTCCCGCACCTCCTCCAGGTCGGTGCCGATGAAGGTGTGCAGCATCAGCGTGACCGTGGTGCCCTCGGGGTCGTGTCCGTACTGTTCGAGGGTCGCGTAGTAGAGGGCGAGCTTCTCCTCCAGCTCCTCGTTGGTCATGTCGATGAGCGCGGTCAGCACGTTGCAGCCGAGCCGGCCCGCGGTTTCGAAGGTCTCGGCACTCTTGGTACAGGTGAGCCAGATGGGGAGTTCGGGCTGTACGGGCTGCGGATGCAGCTCCACCTCGACGTGGTTGCCCAGGCCGTCCTGGACGTAGACCGGTGCGCCCTCCCACAGTTCGCGCAGGGTGGTGACCGCGTCGAAGGTGCGCTGCCTGCGGTCCTGCCAACCGTCCGGTTTGATGGCGAAGTCCAGCGGGCTGAAGCCGGTGGCCAGGGCGATGCCGGCGCGGCCGCGGGAGAGGTTGTCGACCACCGACCACTCCTCGGCGACCCGGATCGGACTGTGCAACGGGAGGATGACGCTGCCGGCCCTGATCTGCAACCGCTGGGTGGCCATCGCCAGGCCGGCGCCGAGCACCGAGGGGTTGGGGTAGAGGCCGCCGAAGCGGTGGAAGTGCCGCTCCGGGGTCCAGATCGCGGTGAAGCCGTTCTCGTCCGCGTAGCGGGCCGCGTCGAGCACGAAGCGGTACTTGTTCTTCTCGTCACCGGAGAAGAAGATCAAACTGAAGTCCACGGTCAGCGCTCCTGTTCCTGCTGGGCGGTTGCCTGTTGGGCCTCGGCCAGCAGGCGTTCGGCCTCGTCCGGGTCGAGCGCGGCCAGCTCCGCGACCAACGCCTCGACGTCGTCGTCGGCCGCTGCCGCCCCCTGGGTGCGGGCGTCGATCCGCTCCTGCACGAAGCGGGCCAGCGCCCTGGGCGTGGGCTCGCCGAGCACGTCGGCGAGCGGCACCTCGGCGGAGAACTGGTCCCGGACGTCCGACAGCAACCGCACGATCAGCAGCGAGTCGCCGCCGAACTCGAAGATGTCGCCGTCCAGCGGCATGTCCTCGCGGCCCAGCGCGCCGCGCACCAACCGCGCGACCTGTTCGGTCAGGTCGTCCGCGCCGTCCCCCGATCCGTCGCCGTCCGCGGCCACGGCCGCCGTGCCGGTGGTGGGCAGGGCGATCCGCTCGTCGCGCACCCACTGGTCCAGCCGGTGGGCGACGTCCCACGTCGAGACGGCGACGTGGGAGACGTCGCGCAGCGTCAGCAGCCGGCGCACGGCCTCCAGTCCCTCCTCGGGCTGGATGGCCTTGTCGTCCATGCTGCGGCCGATCGCGGAGATCGCCCGCTTCTCGTCCTGGTGGTGCTGCCAGACGTCCCAGGCGGCGCTGATCCACACCGTGCGGTCCAGACCGCGGTTGGCGCGCTCCGCGGCGGCGTCCATGAAGTGGTTGGCGGCGCCGTAGCCGAGCAGCCGCAGCCCGCCGAGCACGCCGGCCAGCGACGACAGCAACAGGCAGAAGTCCACCGGGTGGTCGGCGAGGACCTTCTCCAGGGCGATCTGGCCGTGTGCCTTGGGGGCGAAGTGCCACTGGCACTGCTCGACGCTGGCCGCGGTGATCGCCCGGTCCCACTGCTCGCTGGGCAGGCCGGCCGCGTGCACCACCCCGTGCAGCGCGCCGAAGTGCTCGGTGACCTGCTCCACGGCGGTGCGCAGCGCGTCCTCGTCGGCGACGTCGGCGTGGACCAGGAACGGTTCCGGGCCGTCGGCGGCCAGCGCCCGCAGCCGGGTCATCCGCAGGGCGGTCGGGTCGTCCGCCTCGTGCTCGGCGAGCCAGGCGTCCCACGTCTCGCGCGGCGGCAGCGGATCGCGGGTGAGCAGCGCGAGGCGGGCGCCGGGGCACTCGCGGCGCAGCCAGCGCGCGAGGGTGGAGCCGATCTCGCCGAGCCCGCCGGTGATCAGGTAGACGCCGCCGTCGCGCAGCCGGGAGGTGGCCTTGGCGGTCCAGTCGGCGCGTACGGGTTCCAGGTCGGCGATCCAGCGGGTGGCGCCGCGCAGGGTGGTGGCGACCTCGGGGCGGCGCCGGCCGGCCAGTTCGACGGCGAGGGTGCGCAGCGACCGGTCGTCGGGGGTGTCGGGGAGGTCGAAGTGGCGGGAGCCGATGTTGCCGTGTTCCTGGCCGATGACCCGGGCGGCGACGGCGAGCGGGGCCAGTTCGGCGGCCGGTTCGGGCTCGGCCGGGCTGATGGCGTAGGCGCCGGCGCTGATCAGGTCGAGCTGTAGGGGGTGCGTGACGCCGTGCGCGCTGGCCGCCTTGACCAGGGCTATCAGGCTGTAGACGCCGTGGCGTTGGGCCTGTTCGAAGCGTTCCTTGCCGCGTTCCGGGGGCAGCGGGGCGGTGGACCAGGCGTGCACGATGCGGTCCGGGAGCCGCTCCTCGGCGAGGAGGTCGCCGACGAGCCGGGCGTGGTCCTCCTCGGAGTCCGGCCGGACGGTCCAGGTGTCGCCGTCGCGGGCGTAGCCGGTGCCGGCGGTGACGGTGAGCACCTCGCCCGCGAAGGCGTGCCGGGCCAGCCGCGCGGCGGTGCCACCGGCGTCGGCGAACAGCAGGACCGGGTCGGCGATCGGTTCGGGGGTCGCGTCGAGGGTGCCGACGGCCTGCCGCCACACGGGCGTGGAGAACCACTCGTCGAGCGGCAGTTTGCGTACCGCCCCAGGAGTGCCGCCGGTGCCGGTGAGCGGGCCGCTGCCGGGCTCGACCCAGTAGCGGGTGCCCTCGAAGGGGTAGGTGGGCAGCGGCACCCTGGCCCGGCCGCGGTCGGCGTAGTAGCCCTGCCAGTCCACGGTGAGGCCGGCGGCCCACAGCCGGCCGAGCGCGGCGGTCGCGGCCGTCAGGTCGGCGCCCGCGTCCCGGCCGCGGGCCGCGGAGGTGAGGACCGGCACGCCGGTCTCGCGGTCCGGGTGCCGGCGGGTGAAGGTGGCCAGCGTCTGGCCGGGCCCGACCTCGACGAAGACGTGCTCGTCGTCGGCGGCCAGGACCGTGGCGAGGCAGTCGGCGAACTGCACGGTCGCGCGCAGGTGTCCGCCCCAGTACTCGGGGTCCTGTGCCTCCTCGTCGCGGATCCAGGTCCCGGTGCGGTTGGAGAGGAACGGGATCTGCGGACGGTGCAGTTCGACGCCGCGCAGCACCTCGGTGAACGGGCCGACCGCGGGGTCCATCATCGCCGAGTGGAAGGCGTGCGAGGTGACGACCTTGCGGTGGGCGACGCCGTCGGCGGTGAGCCGGGTGGTCAGCTCGCGGACGGCGTCCTTGGTGCCGGCGACGGTGCACACGGCCGGTTCGTTGACCGCGGCGAGTGCGACGTCGCCGCCTTCGAGGTACGGGGTCAGTTCCGCGGGCGAGAGCATCACCGCGGCCATCACCCCGCCGGGGAGTTCGTCCATCAGCCGGCCCCGCTCGGCGACGACCCGGAGCGCGTCGGGCAGCCGGAACACCCCGGCGAGGGTGGCGGCCACGTACTCGCCGACGCTGTGCCCGATCAGGGCGGTCGGGCGCACGCCCCACGCCGACCACTGCCGGGCGAGCGCGTACTCGACCGCGAACAGGGCGGGCTGGGTCAGGCGGGTGCGGCCCAGGTCGTGGGGCGCGCCGCGGTAGCCGCGCAGGCGGGGGTAGAGGGCGTCCCGCAGGTCCAGGCCGAGTTGCGGGGCGAGGAGTTCGGCGCAGGCGTCCAACTCGGCGCGGAAGACCGGCAGGTGCGCGTACCAGCCCTCGCCCATGCCGGGGTGCTGGGCGCCCTGGCCCGGGAGGAGCAGGACCACCGGGCGGTCGGCGGGCTGGCCGGAGTCCTGGTGGGTGTGGCGCGGATCGGCGGTGCGCAGGGCGCGTACGGCGGTCGCCCGGTCGGGGGCGGTGACCACGGCGCGGTAGTTGAAGGTGCGGCGGCCGGTGGCGAGGGTGTGCGCGGTGTCGTCGAGCGCGGTGTCGTCCGGCGCGGCGTCGTCGTCCGCGGCCCCGGGCTCCGGGGCCAGTGCTTCCAGGTGGTCCGCCAACGCGTGGCGCGCGGCCTCCAGCGCGGCCGGGGACTTGGCGGAGACCGGCAGCAGCACCACCGGCGGTGCGGGCTCGGCGTCCCGGGCGGCGGGGTCGACCGCGGGGGCCTCTTCCAGGACGACGTGCGCGGTGGTGCCGCCCATGCCGGTGGAGGTGAGTGCGCAGCGCAGCGGTCCGCCGTCCGGGGACCGCCACGGTTCGGTGCGGGTGCCGACCCGGAAGCGGGTGCCGGCCACGGCGCACTGGGGGTTCCACTCGGTGAAGTGCGGGGTGGGGACCAGCGTGCGGTGGTGCAGCATCAGCACGCACTTGATCAGCCCGGTGACGCCGGCGGCGGTGCTGAGGTGGCCGAGGTTGGCCTTGACCGATCCGATGGTCAGCGGTGGCGCGCCGGCCACGTCGTAGGACTGTGCCGCGGCGGCCAGTTCGATGGGGTCGCCCATCGCGGTGCCGGTGCCGTGGGCCTCCAGGTAGCTGACGGTCGCGGGGTCCACGTCGGCCACCGCGAGCGCCTCGGCCAGCACGGCGGCCTGCCCCGCGACGCCCGGTGCGGGGTAGCCGACGCGGTCGGCGCCGTCGTTGCCGACCGCGGAGCCGCGCAGCACCGCCCAGATGGTGTCGCCCTCGGCGAGCGCGTCCTCCAGCCGCTTGAGGACGACGACGCCCAGGCCGTTGCCGAAGAGGGTGCCGTCGGCCGCCGCGTCGAAGGGGCGGACGCTGCCGGTCGCCGAGGTGATCCCGTCGGTCTCGTGGAGGTAGCCGGCGTCCTGCGGGAAGCGCAGCGCCACCCCGCCGGCCAGTGCCGCGTCGCACTCCTGCGCCAGCAGGCTCTGCACGGCCAGGTGGACGGCGACCAGCGAGGTGGAGCAGGCGGTCTGCACCGAGATGCTCGGGCCGGTGAGGTTGAGGTGGTAAGAGGCCCTGGTGGCGAGGTAGTTGGGGTCGTTGCCCATGAGGGTGGCGAGGTCCTCGCGCATCCTCGGCAGCGAGCCGTTGAAGCCGCGCTCGCCGGTCAGCACGTGGTGCAGGAGGTAGGTGCTGCTCAGCGCGCCGGCGAAGACGCCGACGCGGCCGGGGTACTGCTCGGAGTCGTGGCCGCTGTGCTCCAGGGCGGACCAGGCGGACTGGAGGAAGAGCCGCAGCTGCGGGTCCATCCGTTCGGCCTCGCGGGCGCTGAGGTAGAAGAACGAGGCGTCGAAGAGGTCGACGTCGTCCAGGACCGAAGCGCGCGGCACGTAACGGGGGTTGGTGAACGTCTCCGGAGCCACTCCGGAGGCGCGCAGCCGCTCCTCGTCGACGTCGGTGAGGTGTTCGGTGCCCGCCACCAGGTTGCGCCAGAACTCGTCGTGGTTCCGCGCGCCGGGCAGCCGGCAGTCCAGGCCGACGAGGGCGATCCGGCCGTCGGGCGCGGTGTCGGCGGGGGTCGCCGTGGCGGCCGTCGCACCGCGGGGACGGTCAGTCACAAGTGCCTCCTGATTGCCGGTCGTTCGGGGTCGGTGGAGCCGTGCGGGTACGGGCGGCGGCGCGGCGGCCGCCGTGGGCGGTGCGGCGGCGGGCCCCCCGGGCGGCGCCCGCCCGGGAGTCCGACCGTTCGGCACCGCCGAGGAGCGCGACCAGGCTGCGGAGGGTGGGCGCCCGGTAGAGGTCGGTCATCCGCAGGTCGGGCGCGACGGTGCGGGTGAGGCGTTCGTGCACGGTGGCCATCCGCAGCGAGGTGCCGCCCAGGTCGAAGAAGTTGTCGTCCGGGCCGACGGTGCCGACGTCCAGTGCCTCGCACCAGGCCGCGGCCACCGCCCGGGTCAGCGGACCGGCGCTCGCCGGTGCGGGGCCGTCGCCCGGGTCGGCGGGCCGGCCCGGGTCCGCCGCGCGGTGCGGATGCGGCAGCGCGGCGCGGTCGATCTTGTGGTTGGGCGTCAGCGGCAGGGCCGGCAGGAAGACGTAGGCGGTGGGGACGGCGTGGGCGGGCAGCACGTCCCGCAGTGCGGCGCGCAGCGCGGACGGCTGGGGGCGCGTGGCGTCGGCGGTCACCAGGTAGGCGGCGAGCTGCCGTTCCCCCAGCCGGTCGTCGAACGGCATCACGACCGCCTCGCGCACCTGTGGGAGGTCCTTCAGCGCGCTCTCCACCTCCCCGGTCTCCACCCGGATCCCGGAGATCTTCACCTGGAAGTCGCGCCGCCCGATCAGCAGCAGCGTGCCGTCGTCGAGCCGCCGGGCGAGGTCTCCGGTGCGGTAGGTCCGGCCGTCGGCGACGGCGCCCGGTGCGAGGTACCGGCTCGCGACGACGATCTCGCCCTCGCCCGGTCCCGGCACCGTGCGCCCCTCGGCGTCCTCCAGGCGCACCTCCGTCTCCGGCACCGGGTGTCCGAGCGGGAACACCCCGGTGGGCGGGCGGTAGTCCCGGTCGGCGACGCGCAACAGGGCGCAGGAGCATTCGGTGGAGCCGTAGGCCCCGGCGACCCGGCAGTGCGCCCCGAAGGACCGTCGGGCGGCGTCGAGGTCGGCCAGGTGCAGGGTGTCGCCGCCGAGGGCGAGCATCCGCATCGCGGGGAGTTCGGTGGCGCGCGACTCCATGGCCCGCACCAGGGCGCGGAAGACGGGGAGCGTGGAGTGGTAGACGGTGACGCGTTCGGCGGCCAGCCACTCCAGCAGTCCGGTGATGCCGAGGGACTTCAGGTCGACCGGGTACAGGGCGGCCCCGTTGAGCAGTGCGGCGAAGGTGTCCTGGACCGCGGAGTCCCAGCTGTAGGCGGACTGGAGGGTGACCCGGTCCAGCGGGCCGACGCCCAGGCCGTCGGTCCAGACCCGGGTGTGGTGCAGGACGTTGCGGTGGAGCTGCGCGACGGGCTTGGGCCGCCCGGTGGAGCCTGAGGTGTAGAGGACGTACGCCTCGCCGTCCGGCCGTACCGGCACCTCCGCTTCCCCGTGCGCGGGGGCCGCTCCCGCTTCGGACGCCTGCGCCGGTGCGTCCGCGTCCGTCGGGACCAGGTCCTCGTAGGCCAGCACCGGCCGTTGTCCGGCCAGTCGTCCGGCGAGCGGTGCGTTGTCCGCGAGGGCGACCAGCGCCCGCACGCCGGCGTCGTCGGCCATGAAACGGAGCCGGTCCTGCGGGTAGGAGGCGTCCAACGGTACGTAGGACATACCGGCCCGCAGTACGCCGAGCAGCGCCGCGATCATCTCGGCGCCGTGGGAGAAGAGCAGGCCGATCCGGTCACCGGGCCGCAGGCCCGCGGTGGTCAGCGCGGTGGCGACCCGGGCCGCGCGCCAGGCGGTCTCGCGGTAGGTCCACCGCACCTCGGGGGTGACCACGGCCTCGCGCGCCGGGTGCGCCGCGACCTGCTCCAGGAAGCGGTGGACGAGGGTGCCCGCCTGCTCGGCGGCGGGGAACGGCCGGTGTCCGGTGTCCGCTTCGGGCACCGGGGCGGTGGGGGTCACGACGTCGCGCTCCCCTCGTGCGGGCCGTAGTGGAGGAGGACGGCGGGGTGCGCGGGCCGCTCGCGCAGTCCTGCGTACGCCTCGGCCGCGCGCTCCAGCGGCAGTCGCGGCAGGTTCATCGCACGGGGGCGGACGGCTCCGATGTCGATGAGGTCCAGGGCCCGTTGGAGGTTCTCGGTGACCGTGCCCTCACCGGGCGGGGCCGTCACGTCGCGCAGTCCGCGGGCGTACGCGGCGTCCCGGTAGCCGGCGCCGCAGCGGGCCGCGTAGCGGATGTCGAGGTTGCCGAGTTCCACGCTGAAGTCGATGTGGGCGGCGAAGCGGCCCACGCCGACCAGTCGCGGCCGGCCCGGGGCCCGGCCCGCCCAGCGGGCCGCCGCCGCGATCACCTCGCCCGCGTCGCCGGTCCCGCAGAGGAACACGCACCGGCCGCCCGCCGGGGGCGGGGAGGAGGGCTCCGCCGCCAGGAAGCGGCGGTCGGCGGCGCCCAGGCCGAGTGCCGCCGCGCTGCGCAGCCGGTCGGGCCGCAGGTCGATCAGGGTGACCGGTACGCCGCGGGCCGCCGCGGTCTGGGCGACCAGCTGGCCGACCATGCCCGCGCCGACCACGACCACCTCGTCGGCCGGTTCGAGCACCGCCCGGTCCACCGCGTGGACGGCGGTGGCCGCCAGGCCCGCCACGACGGCGTCCGCCAGGTCCAGGTCGTGCGGGACGCGCCGGCACAGCCGGTAGGGGACGGTGACCGCTTCGCTGTGCACGGCCTCGCCCCAGCCCATCGCGATGACCCGGTCCCCGGGTGCGAAGCCGGGTGCCTGTGGGCCGACCGCGTCCACCACGCCGGCCGAGCAGTAGCCGAGCGGGAACCGTTCGCCGGTCCGCGCGCTGCGGTCCAGGTAGTGCAGTTCGGTGCCCGGACTGACCAGGCTCCACTCGGCGCGCACGCGTAGTTCCCCGCGCCCCGGCGGCTCCCGCCGCACCTGCTCCAGGACGGGTTGGGCGGAGCCGTCCGCCACCAACTGCCGGACGGATAACGCACGTTCTCCGGAACGAAGGGCGGCGTGCGGTTCCGCTGCCGGGTTCCCCGCCGGGGTTCCACGCACCGCCGTCACCTGTCCTCCTGCCCTTCCGGAGCCGCGATCCACTTCTCGTCCGGCACGATCTCCAGCTCCTCCTGATACCCGGGTATCGGTCCCAGCGGAACCGGCTTGCCGGACCGTTCGTAGGTCGCCCGCCGGTTGCGCTTGCGTTCCAGGCCGAGGTTGAGCCCGGCCAGGTCCACCGGCGTGTGGCTGAGCAACCCGTGCTCCCGCGCTTCGGTGACCGCTTCGGCGCCGGCCGCCGTGCGGATGAACACCCGCCCGTGCTTGGGTTGTTCGGCGCCGGTCACGCTCGCGGCGAAGATGTTCGGGTCGCCGTCGCTGACGCTGACGTCGGCCAGTCCGGACATCCAGTCGCCGCAGGACAGGCAGCGGTGCGTCTTGTTCCCGGCGAAGTCCCGCACCGCGCGCCAGAACTCCACCCGGTGGTCCGCGCCGTCGTCGGTGCGGATGGCGATGTCGCCGGGGTACGCGCCCTCGCGGTAGCGCAGTCGAACGACGGAGTCCAGCGGGACGCCCGCCCGTTCGCGGATCACGTCGGCGGTGCCCTCCGGGCGGGTGCTGGAGGAACAGGCGGGTTCGACCAGCAGCACCACCCGCGCCCGCGCCCACCGCCCCGCCTCGGTGTCCATCGCCTGGAGCTTGCGCATCGCCTGGATGTGGCAGGCCACCCCGGACATGGCGATCCGGGTCTCGGGCTCCTCCAGCATGAGAGGGCGTAACGCCCCCAAATACGGGGCGAGTTGGTAGGTCGACTGGGCGGTCTCCACCAGCTCGGCCGGATCGCGCACGACGGTCGGTGCGGCCCGCCAGGGTTCCTGTTCGTCCCGCCCCATCGAGAGCACCGCCGAGACGTCCAGCCGGTGCATCGCGGTCTGTAGCAGGGCGGTGAGGCTGCCACCGCTGGCGGACGCCTCGTAGACGTCGGCGTCCACGGCGTGGCCGGCGACCACCTCGGAGAACACGCCGACCCAGCGTTCGCCAGGGGTGCGGGTGCGGCCGAACAGTCGCTGCTCGCTCTCGGGGGTCCCGGGGTCGGCGCCCGGGCAGACGTCCAGGCAGTCGGAGCAGCCCGCACAGTCGGTGGCGGTCCAGGAATCGGCGGTGAGTACGGGGTCCAGCCCGTCGAACCCGATCACCCCGGCGGGGCAGGCGAGTTGGCAGGCACCGCACACGGTGCACAGTCCCGGTTCCAGCACGTCCTTCTCAAGCTGTTGGAACGTCATATTCGGCCGCTCCCGTCGTACCGACCCGCCTGCGCCACCGCCGCACCGATCCGCTCGGTCAGCCAGCGGTATTCCGTCTCGTCCACCAGGGCCGGCGGCACGATCTTGACCGTGGCGCCCTCCGGGCCGCCGCCGAACAGCAGCAGCCGCTCCCGCAGCGCCGCGCCGGTGACGGCCTTGGCCAGCGCGGGGTCGAACCGCCCGTCGCGCACGCAGTCGAAGGCGGCCAGCGCCCCCACGGCCCGGACGGCGCTCATCCACGGATGGTCGGCGGCCAGCGCCGTGAGGTCGCTCCGCAGCCGTTCCCCGAGCGCCCGCGCCCGGCCCGCCACATCCTGGTGCACGACGACGTCCAGCACGGCCGCGGCCGCGGCGCAGGAGAGCGGGTGGCCGGAGAAGGTGGAGGTCTGCACGCTCGGCGGTAGCGCGTCCAGCACCGCCCGCTCCCCCACCACCGCGGCGATCGGGAAGCCGTTGCCGAGGGTCTTGCCGAGCAGCGTCAGGTCCGGGCGCTCGGTCATCAGCTCGGCGCTGAACAGCCGCCCGGCCCGCCCCAGGCCCGTGTAGATCTCGTCCAGCACGAACAGGGCGCCCCGGGCGTGCGTCTGGCGGGCGATCTCGTCGAGGATCTCGGTGGCGACCGGGAGCACGCCCTCGGTCACCTGGACGGGCTCCAGCACCACCGCCGCGGTGCCGCCGTGCGCGTCGGCGGCGTCCAGTGCGGCGGCAAGGTCGGCGGCGAAGCGGGCCGCACCGTCGGCCGGATCGACGGTGCGCGGATCGGGCAGTTCGGCGGTGACGACCTGGTCCGGTTGCGGTGCGCTGTAGGTCTTGAACTCCGGGCGCCAGGTCAGGGCCAGTGCGCCGGCGGTCTTGCCGTGGTAGCCGTGCCGGAACGTCACCACCGCCTGGTGCCCGGTGGCGGCCCGGGCGACCTTCAGCGCGGATTCCACCGCCTCGGCCCCGGTCGCGGTGGGCAGCACCGCCGGTTCCCGGTACGGGGACAGCGCGCCGATCCGCTCGACCAGCCCCGTACGGACGTCGGAGCCGACCTTGCAGCCGGTGTGGGTCAGGCGGTTGAGCTGGGCGATCGCGGCTGCCGTGACGTCCGGGTGCTGGTGGCCGAGGGTCGCCGCGCCGCTGCCGGAGGTGCCGTCGAACCAGGCGGTGCCGTCCTCGGTGTGCAGCCAGGGGCCGCGGCCGGTGGTGAAGTCCGGGCCGAGGGTGCTGCCGGTGGACCGCGCCTCCACGGCGCCGGGGCGGCCGTCCGCCCTCTGGGGTGAGCCGGTCGCCGCGTCGGACGCTAAGTCGGTCATTGCTGGCTGTCCTCCACGATCCGTGCGCCGACGGCCCGTTGCACATCGGCGAAGTCGGGAAATGACGTGTGGTGGCAGGCGCCGCCGTGCACCGTGGTGCGCCCGGGAAGGCTCGTCGCGAGGGTCGCGGCGGCCATGGCGATGCGGTGGTCCTCGAAGCTGGGCACGGTCCCGGCGCGCAGCGGAGCGCCACCGGTCACCGTCAGCCCGTCGGCCGCCACCTCGACCCGGGCCCCGAAGGCGGCGACCATGCGTGCGGTCGTCGTCAGCCGGTCGGTCTCCTTGAAGCGCAGTTCCTCGGCGCATCCGATCCATGACGTGCCGGGCAGGCGGGCGGCGACCGCGGCGAGCAGCGGGACCTCGTCGATCAGCGCGTGCAGCACGGCGGGCTCGTCGACCCGCACCGACTCCAGACCGGCCAGGCCGCCCCTGGCGACCACGGTGCCGGTCGGTTCGCCGCCGCTGGTGCTGCGTTCGTCCTCGTAGGAGATGCCGGCACCGGCCCGCCGCAGCACCTCGAAGAAGCCCAGCCGGGTCGGGTTGAGGCCGACGCCCGGCACCCGCAGCTCGCTGCCGTCGCCCCACAACAGGTGGGCCGCCACGGGGTACGCCGCGAGGGAGGGGTCGGCGGGGACGTCGATGACGGGCGGGACGGTGTACGGTCCGCCGTCCCAGATCAGGGTCAGCCCGTGTTCGCTCAGCCCCCCGCCGAAGGCGGCGAGCATCCGCTCGGTGTGGTCGCGCGAGCGGACGGGATGTCGCACGGTGGCCGCCAGGCCCGCTGCGGCCACCGCGAGCAGCACCGCGGACCGGGCCTGCGCGCTGCCCACGGTCAGCTCGACCGTCCCGGGCCGGCACACCGGTGCGCGCACCACCACGGGTAATCGCCCGTCCTCCCCCAAGTACGCGATGTCCGCGCCGAGTTGACGCAGCGGATCGACGATCCACGCCATGGGCCGGTGGCGCAGCACCTCGTCGCCGTCCACCACCGCCCGGGTGCCCGTCCCGGCCAGGATCCCGATCAGCAGCCGCGCCGCGGCGCTGGATCCGCCGGTCTCCAGATACGGCACGTCCGCGGGCCAGGAGACGCGGTGCGGATGCTCACGCACCTGCTGCGGGACGGGTGCGGCGCCCCGGCGCACGACGAGGGTGCCGCCGTCGTCGTCCACGCGGAGCCCCAGCGCGTGCAGCGCGGGCAGCAGCGCCCGGACGGCGCCGCCCAAGTTGGCGTTGCGGACGGTCAGATGGGCGGGCGCGCCGGGCAACAGGGCGGCCAGGAGCGCCCGGTGGCTCACCGATTTGTCGCCCGGCACCGTGACGACCCGCGGCCCGCGGCTGCCTGCCGCCCGCCCGCCGTCGACCACGAGGTGTGCGGCCTGGGTGGCCGGTCTGTCGAATTCCCCGGCACCGTCGTGCACGGTTTCCCGGGGCGCTTCGCGCACGCCCTTCCCGGCTTCAGGCACACCAAGCTCCCTTTCCTGGGCTCATACGGCTCCGGGCAGTCGACCGCACGGTGCCCCGCGACGATTCACACCTGCGCTCTGCGCACTCAGCACTCCGAAGCGGTCACCGAATGCGGAGAGGAAAACCCCCTTCCGGAAGGGGGCCTGGACGCGCGTGGCCACGGTGGAATCGAATGACCAGACCAGCATCCGCACTGTTCGGCAACCCGGGGTGGGCTCCCCGGCGCATTCGACTCAACCATCCCCGCCGAGCGAATGTCAACGAAAGGTGGATCACTCGCCGCCGACCTGCCAGTCCGTCATAACCATCAAGAAATACGCCACTTCCCCTGGGCTTGATCTCGTAATCACCCAAAATCTCGAAGGATTCCAAGGCGGCCCGAGCGGACACCCCGGCCGCCCGAAACGCGTCGGCGGGTACTCCGCCATCGGGGCCGGACGCGCGCTTCGCCGCGACTCCGCAGCACCGCGTCGGGCGCACGAAAATGCCGCCAGGGCACCGTCCGGGAAGTGGACGGCGCCCTGACGGCCACCGTGAGCGCGCGGTCGCCGAACGGCCGGGGAATTACCCGTGCGCCGCCCGCGCCACCGCAATGACGACCCGTCAGAGACGGATGACGTTGTTGCACCCCACGGTCGAACCGATCCTGTTGACGCGCACGCCCCGCCGGTCCCAACCCCGGTGCTCGTGGCCCCAGTGGTGGAGGAATCCGAACCCGCCGAGGACATCGATGTTGTTCTCGAACGTCCGGCAGCGGGTGCTCTGCCGGATGATGACCTTTCGGCCACCGCGCTTGCCGTGGTGCCGGCCGCTCGACTGCTGCTGGAAGGTGCTCTTCTGGCTCACCTGGGGGCCGCCGTGGTCGGGGCCCGTATTGGCCTGGGCACTACCGGCACCGAGGAGGCTGATGCTGCCGAGAAGGGCCACCACGATGGATGCCTTGCGAAGCTTGCGCATGTCATCTCCGAAATTCGCGCGGATACGATCAGCGATTGATCGACTTCATACGGTGAAGGGAGATTAATGCAAAATACTGCACACTCACCGAATGACGCGCCGCATCCCACGAGGGTCGCGAACTGACATCGCCCGCTTAACGGCTGACCCGAATTTCACATATCCGCCGGGCGCGGCACCCTCCGCACCGCACCCGGCGAGGAATTCCCCGGCGCGGAATGCGGCGCCTGGACGACGTCGGGACCGTCGACCATCCGGAGCAGCACCTCGGCCTCCGCGCGCAGCCGCGCGGCCCGGTCGGCGTGCGCGGAGTCCGTCAACTGCGCGGCCACGTCGAGCCGTTCGTCGATCTCCGCCCGCACGATGGCCAGCACCTCGCGTTCGCCCAGCTCACGCCGCAACGCCTCGGTGGCGCCGGCGCCGACCGGTGCCGCTTCGAGGGCCACGCCGCGCAGCTCGGCCGCTCCCACGGGCACGGCCTCGGCGTTGTCCAGCGCGGAGAGCGTGGCGCGCAGCGCGCTCACCGCGACCTTGTCGCGGGCACGCAGCGCTTCGGGAAGGGCTTGACGCAAACGAAGACGGAGGGACATGCCCGTGACGCTACGGTCGCGCCCCCGAACCCACAACGGAATATTCCCGCGGCACCGCACTCCCCATCTGACGCGGCACCACGGATGCCCGCCCCGGGCGCCCGACAGAATTCCGCGAACCCAACCATCGCAATTCACCTCACATTTGACTTGGCATCAGCTATGGCGTGGCTTTGCACAACGCTGCCCTGCTATTCACTCAACTGGGCTTCAGCCGCCCCTCGGGGCTGTGTCTTACTGGGGTGCACTACGCGCGTTGCGCGTCTCCTCCACCACGTCAGGAGAGTTCCGGTGCGCCCCACTCGCCGTCTCGTCCCCGCCCTGACCGCAGGCGCCTTGGCCGCGGTAGGTGCCTTCGTGCCCGCCACCGCTCATGCGGCCGGCTCCTTCTCCCTGGTGGTCCTGCCGGACCAGAAAGAAGGGGCGATCTACGACTTCGTCAACTCGGCCAAGAAGTCGGTCGACGTGACGATCTACGAACTGCGTGACACCACCCTCGTCAACGCCCTGGTCAAGCAGGAAAAGGCCGGCGTCAAGGTCCGGGTGGTCTTCGACTCCCAGCACCAGTCCATCGACGGCGCCGCCTACAAGGCGCTGTCCGCGGCCGGCGCCGGGGTGACGTATTCGTCCTCGGACTACGTGTACACGCACCAGAAGACGATCACCGTCGACGGCACCAGGTCATACGTCAGCACCGGCAACTTCGACACGAAGTACTACGCGACCTCGCGTGACTACGGGGTTTTCGACTCCGACAAGGCCGATGTCACGGCGATCGAGAAGGTCTTCGACGCCGACTTCCACAAGACCGCCGTCACCCCGTCCGACGGCACCGACCTGGTCTGGTCGCCGACCGACTCGCAAAGCCACCTCCTGGCCCTGATCAAGGGGGCGAAGCACACTCTCGACGTCCAGCAGGAGGAATTCGGCGACGCCGCCCTGGTGAATGCCGTCGTGGCGGACGCGAAGCGCGGCGTCACCGTGCGGGTGGTCGCCGAGAACCAGGGCTCGAAGTACAGCAAGCAGCTGAAGAAGGTCACCGCCGCGGGCGGCAAGGTGACCACCTACACGAGTTCCACCGGTTACTACATCCACGCAAAGGCGATCGTCACCGACTACGGCACGGCCGCCGCGAAGGTGTTCGCCGGCTCGGAGAACTTCTCCAACAATTCACTCAACAACAATCGCGAACTCGGCCTCATCGTCAGTGACTCCGCGGTCGTCAGCGGAATCGAGAAGGCATTCAACGCCGACTTCCACAAGAGTTCCGGCAGGGCCTGAGGCAGGCGGTTCCCCTCTTGCCGACCGGGCTTCGGCCCGGCCGGCAAGGGGCCCGACCCCCGACGGCCCTACGAACGGTTCGGCTCGTAGTCGGGGACGCCGGCCGGAGTGGCCGGGGCGGCGGTGGCCGGCGGGGATGCCGGGCGCATGGCCACGATGAGTACGGCCGACCCGGCGAAGAGGACCGCGGCGATCACGCCGGTGACGTGCAGGCCGGCCGTGAACGCCGCCCGCGCGGTGTGCAGCAGTTCCGCGCCCTGGTCGGCGGGCAGCTGCCGGCTGGCGGCCACCGCGCCGGCCAGCGAGTCGGAGCTGCCGTGCGTCCGGCTGCGGTAGACGCCCGCGGCCACCAGCCCGAGCAGCACGAAGCCGAGCGATCCGCCGACGTAGTTCCCGGTCTCCGACAGCGACGCCGCCGAGCCGGCCCGCTCCGGCGCCACGGAGCCGACGATCCGCCCGGTGCCCAGCGCGAAGAGCGGACCGGTGCCCAACGCCAGGACGGCGATGGCTGTCATCACCAGCGGCAGGGCGCGCGCCCCGTCGACGCCGACCAGCAACAGGCCGCCCAGCGCCGACACCGCCAACCCGCCGGCGATCGCGGTCGTCTGCGGCATCCGCCGGGCCAGCGCCGGCGCGCACGTGGTGCCGACCGCCACCCCCAGGCCCATCGGTGCGAACAGCAGCGCCGACGCCATCGGCGAGAAGCCCAGCACGCTCTGCAGGTACTGGGTCACCAGCAGGCCCGTGCCGGCCATGGCGACGCCGGCGAGGACCAGCGCGACGAGGACGGCCGCGACCGGACGGTTGCGGAACAGCCGCAGGTCCAGCAGCGGCGTCCGCAGGCGCAGCTGCCGGCGCACGAACAGCGATCCGACGGCCGCGCCGACGAGCAGGACCACCGCCGGCACCACCGGCCGGCTCTCGACGGTGAGCTGCTTGGCGCCGTAGACCACCAGCAGCACGGCCACCAGCGACAGTGCGACGCTGGGCAGGTCCGGCCGGCCGGCCCGCTCGTCGCGGAACTCCGGCAGCAGGACCGGCCCGGCGAGCAGCAACAAGGCCATCGCCGGCACGGCGGCCAGGAAGACCGATCCCCACCAGAAGTGCTGGAGCAGGAATCCGGCGAGCACCGGCCCGAGCGCGCCGCCGGTGAACTGGCAGGTGGCCCAGATCGCGATGGCCCGTCCGCGCTGCCGCCCGTCCCGGAACATGTTGGTGATCAGGGCGAGGGTGGACGGCGTCAGGGTCGCGCCGGCGACGCCCAGCAGTGCCCGTGTCACGATCAGCATCAGCGGGCTGGTCGCGCAGGCGGCCACGACCGACAGCACCGCGAACGCCGCTCCGCCGCTCAGCAGCAGCCGGCGGCGGCCGATCCGGTCGCCGAGCGTCCCCATCGTGATGACCAGACCGCCCACCATGAGTCCGTAGCCGTCGCTGATCCACAGCTGCTGGACGTTGGTGGCGCCCAGGTCGGCGCTCAGCTGCGGGAGCGCGAGGAGCAATGCCGTCATGTCCATGGAGACGAGCAGTGTCGGCAGCATGAGGACGACCAGTCCCAGCCACGCCCGGTTGACTCGCATGTTCGAAACTCCCTGTTCTCTCGATGTTCCGCCGGTCGGTCGGAGCGGTCGGGAGCTTCTTGACATCGCTGCGGACGGGACGTTCCGCCGCGGCGGGGCGGGGCAGGGCGGGCGCCGGGGTGACGGCGTGGACCTGCGCGCCATGTGGGTGGTGCGGGCGGTGGGTGCGGGGCCGCTGTGAAATCCCGTGCAAAAGTTCCGGCGGGCGACGTCAAGAAGGCGACGGCGGCTCCGACCGACCGGTGGCAGGCCCCGCACGGGGCTCGCGACCCACCAGGAGTACGAGGAGTACGACATGCAGTTCCTGATCAGCATGCACATCAACCCGGCCGTGCTGGACGCGTTGACCGACGAGGAGAAGGCGGCGATCGGCGAAGGGCACGGCAGGTTCATCGCGGCCCTGAAGGAGTCCGGCGAACTGATCACCACGCAGGCGCTGGTCGACCCGTCGCAGGCGGTCGTGGTGTCCGTGCGCAACGGCCAGCCGGTGGTGACCGACGGCCCCTTCCTGGAGTCCAAGGAGTACCTGGGCGGCTTCTACCTGGTCGACTGCGAGGACAAGGAGCGGGCGATCGAACTGGCCGCGCAGATCCCGGACACCGCGATCGCGGGGCTGGGGGTCGAGGTGCGGCAGGTGATGTTCGCCGACGGACAATTGGAGGCATGACAACGCACGACTTCGAGGACCTGCTGCGTGCGCTCGCGCCGCAGGTCCTCGGCACGTTGGTACGTCGGTACGGCCAGTTCGAGGGGTGCGAGGACGCCGTGCAGGAAGCGGTGCTCGCCGCCACCTTGCAGTGGCCGGCCGACGGGGTGCCGACCAACCCGCGCGGCTGGCTGGTGACCGTCGCGTCCCGGCGCCTCATCGACCAGCTGCGCAGCGACCGCGCCCGCCGCGAGCGCGAGTCGGCGACGGCCACCGAGGTGGTGCCCGAGGACGTGCCGGACACCGACGACTCGCTGGTGCTGCTGTTTCTGTGCTGCCACCCGACGCTGACCGCCGCCTCCCAGACCGCCCTGACGCTGCGCGCGGTCGGCGGCCTGACCACCGCCGAGATCGCCCGGGCCTTCCTGGTGCCGGAGGCCACGATGGCGGCCAGGATCAGCCGGGCCAAGCAGCGGATCAAGGCGGCCGGCAGCGCGTTCGGCCTGCCGGACGGCGCGGAGCGCGAGGAGCGGCTGCGGGTCGTCCTGCACGTGCTCTACCTGATCTTCAACGAGGGCTACACGGCCTCCTCGGGCAGCGAGCTGCACCGCGCCGACCTCGCGCACGAGGCGATCCGACTGGTCAGGATGGTGCACGCGCAGCTGCCGGACGACGGCGAGGTGACCGGGCTGCTCGCGCTGATGCTGCTGACCCACGCCCGCCGGGAGGCCCGGACGACGCCGGCCGGTGACCTGGTGCCGCTGGACGAGCAGGACCGCGGGGCCTGGGACCGGGCGCTGATCAACGAGGGGCTGGCGCTGGTCAAGGCGTCGCTGGCCGGCCCGGCACTCGGGCCGTACCAACTCCAGGCCGCCATCGCCGCCACGCACGCCGCCGCGGCCACCGCCGACGAGACCAACTGGCCGCAGGTGCACGCGCTCTACCTGATCCTGGAGCGGATCGCGCCCAACCCGATGGTCACCCTCAACCGCGCGATCGCACTCGCCGAAACCGCGGGCCCGCGGGCCGGTCTGGCCCTGCTGGCCACCTTGGACGACGACGCGCGGATGGCCGGGCACCACCGGCTGCTGTCCGTGCGGGCCCACCTGCTGGAGAAGACCGGCGACACGGCCGGCGCGTACGCGCACTTCCGGCGCGCCGCGAAGGCCACCGCCAGCCTCGCCGAACAGCGCTACCTGGAAGCCCGGGCCCGCCGGATGCAGGGGTAGCACGCGGGCCCGAGCGCCGCGCCGCCCGGCCCCGGAGCGTCCCCATCGCGCTCATGCCCCATGGGACACGGCAGGTGTACCGTGACGAGCATGACGGCGCCGGCGCCTGGCTCGCCGACGAGCAGCGCCCCGGCCGGCACCTGTCGCCCACGACGCGGCGCCTGCTCGCCCTGGTGGAGAGCGCCTACGACGCCCTGGCCCGCGAGGCCGCCGGCGGCCCGCCGACCGGCTTCCCGTAGCGGTCTCCGGGCGCCCCCGACAGTCCCCCTCCCCCGCACCACCGCGCGCGAAGGAACCCCCGTCATGAAGGCCCTCCAGTACCGCACCATCGGCGCACCGCCCGAGGTCGTGCACGTTGCCGACCCGACGCCCGGCCCCGGCCAGGTGCTGCTCAAGGTCACCGCCGCCGGCGTGTGCCACTCCGACTTCGCCGTCATGAACCACCCCGCCGAGGGCTTCCCCCACCCCCTCCCGCTCACCCTGGGCCACGAGGGCGTCGGCACGGTCGCCGCGCTCGGCCCGGGCGTCAGCGCGGTGCAGGAGGGCGACGCCGTCGCCGTGTACGGCCCGTGGGGGTGCGGTACCTGCGCCAAGTGCGCGGCGGGCAAGGAGAACTACTGCCTGCGCGCCGACGCCCTCGGCATCCGTCCGCCGGGCCTGGGCGCGCCCGGTGCCATCGCCGAGTACCTGCTGGTGGACGACGCGCGGCACCTGGTGCCGCTGGACGGACTCGATCCGGTCGCCGCCGTACCGCTCACGGACGCGGGGCTGACGCCGTACCACGCGATCAAGCGGTCGCTGCCCAAGCTGACGCCCGGCTCCACGGCGGTGGTGATCGGCGCCGGTGGCCTCGGGCACGTCGCGATCCAGCTGCTGCGGGCCCTGACCCCGGCCCGCGTCGTCGCCCTCGACGTGAGCGACGACAAGCTGCGGCTGGCCCGCGAGATGGGCGCCCACGAGGCGGTCCGGTCCGACTCCGGGGCCGCGGACGCGGTGCGCGAACTCACCGGCGGGATCGGCGCGCAGGCCGTCTTCGACTTCGTCGGGGCGGCGCCCACGGTGGCCACGGCCGGGGCGGTCGCCGCCATCGAGGCCGACGTCAGCCTGGTGGGCATCGGCGGCGCCGCCCTGCCGGTCGGCTTCGGGCACCTGCCCTTCGAGGTGTCGGTCAGCGCACCGTACTGGGGAAGCCGGGGCGAGCTGCTGGAGGTGCTGGCGCTGGCCCGCTCCGGTGCGGTCTCCGTGCACACCGAGACGTTCTCCCTGGACGACGCGCCGCTGGCCTACGAGCGGCTGCACGCCGGTCTGGTCGACGGTCGTGCGGTGATCTTGCCCAACGGCTGACCGTCCGCGGCGGGCCGGCAGTGGCCGACGTGCGTGGTGAAGCTCCTTCAGTGCGCGGCGACCGGCGGTCGGCCCTCCCGCTCCAGCCACGTGGAGAGGCTGAACAGGCGCCACAGCAGCCGCCAGTCGAACTTCTCCAGGTCGTCGAGGGCCCCGTCGCGCAGGATCCCGAGGCCGGTCAGAGGCCCGTCGACGAGGGCGGAGGAGAAGTCGGGCCAGTTGTCGGTCATCCAGTCCGCGTACGAGAAGTGGTCGTCGAAGCCCACCTTGCGCTCGGTGAACTCCCCGGCCAGCGGCGTCCCGCGGAAGACGCCGCGGAGCAGGTGCTTGGGCGCGTCGGGGCGGATGCGCCGCTCCACCGGCAAGCTGAAGACGCCCGCCACCAGGTCGATGTCGAAGAACGGCGAGCGGACCTCCACACCGCGGGCGATGCCGTTCTCGTCCGTCGCACGGAAGTTGTCGTACGTCATCAGCCGGAACAGGTCGAGGGCCTGTCCGAACAGCACCGGGTCGCGGTGCTCGGCCGTCGAGTAGGGGAACGGGCGGTCCAGGGCGTCGCCGAGCGCCGCGGTGCCCGGCGCGACGGCGTCGCTGCCGAAGTCCGTCACGAACTTGTGCCAGCCGGCGGTGCGGTTCCAGCGTTCCCACAGCGACACGGCCATCCACTCCTCGGTGGTGGCGCCCACCGCGTCCGCGCGCAGCGCGGCGTAGCGGACGTAGCCGCCGAACACCTCGTCCGCGCCGTGGCCGCCCAGGAGCACGGCGGAGTGCTCCCGCGCGGCGCGGTGCAGGGCGTCGTTGTGCAGCACCAGCGGCTCCGCGGCGGGCCCGTCCAGGGTGTCGTTCAGCAGGTCCACCGTGGCGTCGAGCGACGGGATGCGGAACGGCACCTCGTGCAGGTCGACACCGAACTTCCGGGCCAGGGCGCGGGCCCGCCGCAGGTTCTCGTCCTCGTCGGGGCAGCGCGCCGAGAACACCGTGACGGCCGCCGCGGGCTCCGCGTGCTCCAGCGCCGCCTTGAGCACCGCGGAGGAGTCGATGCCCCCGGAGAACCCCACCGCGACCGGGCGGTCCGCCACCAGGGCCCGGCGGTGCGCCTGGTCGATGAGGTGGCCGATCTCGTCCTCGTCGGCGGGGGCGGCCCGCAGGCCGGACACCGGGGTGAGCGGGGCCGCCGCGCGCGGGCCGGCGGCACCGGGGGCGATCCGCAGCACGCCGCCGGCCGGCACGGACCGGACGTCCCGGTACAGGGTCCGGTCCCCCGGGAGGCGGCCCAGGCCCAGGAAGGCCAGGGCGTTGGCCGGGTCGAGGCGGAGGCTTTCGCCGGGCAGGCACGCGGTGAGGCAGCGCAGCTCCGAGGCGAAGGCGAACAGGTCGGGCGAGTCGTAGTAGTAGAGGGGGCGTTCGCCGAGCCGGTCGCGGACCAGGGTCAGTTCGTGGGCGGTCGAGTCCCACACGGCCAGCGCGAACGGCCCGCGCAGGTCCTCGAAGGCCGCCGTGCCGTGCTCGGCGCAGAGTTCGAGGGCCACCTGGAGGTCGCCGGGCGGCATCCGGCGGCGCCGGTCGGCGGGCAGCCGGTGGCCCAGCTCCCGGTAGTTGAGCACCTCGCCGTTGCCCACCATCACCAGCGCGCGCTCGCCGTCGAACAGCGGCTGGCGGGCGTCGTCGACGGCGATGACGGCGTGCCGGGCGGAGTGCAGGGAGATCCAGTCGTCGCTGAAGGCCCCCGTTCCGTCCCGGCCCCGGTGGGCCAGGGAGGCACCGAGCGGTACGGCCATGGCCCGGTGGTCGAAGGAAGGGCGTCGTTTCAGCAGGATGCCGCCGATGCCGCACATGGTGATCTCCTCGTCAGTCCGTGAGTGCGGCTTCCTTCGCGGGCCGCAGCGCTGTTCCGCAACGATTTCGGGGTGGGGCGGGCGGGCCCCTCGGGTCAGGCGTACCGCCCGAGGTCGCCGTCGGCGCCGAGTCGGCCCGCCGCCGCCACCAGCGCGGGCCAACGGCGGGTCAGCGCCGCGAACTCCCGCACGGCGTCGGCCACGTACTGCCCGGTCGTGCCCGCCGCCTCCTCCAGGGCCGCGACGCGGACTTCGAGGCGGCGCCGGACGTCGCCCGACGCGGCGGCGGCGGCCTCGCGGTAGACCGCGACGAACGCCGCCGGGATGGCCGCCGTGCGCTCCGCCCCGCGCTCCACGGTGTCGAGGAGGAACTCCGCGTACGCCGCCGAGTCGAAGTGCTGCCCGTCGGGCAGCAGCAGGTCGCGCCGGGTCATCAGGGCCTCGTTGAAGGCGTTCCAGTGCTTGCGCAGCACGGCGTAGCGCAGTTCGGCGCGGGCGTACCAGCCGAGGTGTTCGGCGCTGCTCTGCTCCGCCCGCCACGGCTCGTAGTGGTGGTCGGCGGTCAGGTCGTGGTGCCAGACGGGGAGTTCGAGCTGGTAGAGCAGCCCCTTTTGGAAGTAGTCGCTGCCCAGCACCCCGACCGCGGGCATCTCCGGGATCCATGCGTGGACGCCTCGCAGGGCGGCGATGCCCATTTCCACGGAGCCGGTGTGGTCGCGGCGGGCCGGCACCCCGCCGTGCGCGACGACCTCTTCGGGCCGGTCCGGGACCGCCGCCCGGACGACCCGGGTCTCGGCCGGGGAGAGCCGGCTCAGGGCGTCGATGCGGTCGACGAAGTCCGCCGAGCGGTCCAGCAGGTCGCGGCGGTCACGGGTCGGGCGGCCGGTGAGGGACGAGCCGACGCAGTACGCGCCCTTGCTCCCGGCCGTGGCGCCCCCGTCCAGCAGTTCCGCCTCGATCCGCAGCGGGGAGGTGCCGGAAGCCGGGTCGACGTGGGTCACCTGGTCGCTGTCGCGCCGGTGCAGGGTCCGTGCGCCCAGGTACGCGGCGACCAGTGCGGCCTTGTTGGGGCCGGCGCCGTAGGAACCGGTCGGCTTGCACAGGGCGCCTTCCGCCACGGTGCGCTCGGCCGGTGGGAGCGCGGCGGTCGCGAGGACGTCGTGGACGAAGCGGGTCCATCCGTCCGTGCCCAAGACGTGCACCGGGACGCCGGCGGCCGCGGCGGCGTCCTCGGCGACCTGGCGGTTGGCCCGGGAGACCGGCGGCGGGCAGTCGTCCACCACCAGCAGCGTCACCTGCTGGCGCGCCGCCTCGGGGAGCGCCGCGACCTCGGCGGCGACGGAGCGGAAGGCCGCCTCGAAGGGGCGGTTGGTGGGCAGGTACACGAGCCGTCGCACGGGGCGCGGCGCGCGGCCCCCGGCCCTCGGTTCCGGTGGGGTGTGCATGGTGGGTGACGCAGCCTCTCGGGACGTGGGCGGGCAGGGGTGCGGGGGGGCTCACCCGTGGGGGCTCACCCGTGGGGGCTCACCCGTGGGGGGTCGGCTGGGGGGCGCCGGCCAGCGCCCGGGCGCGGTGCTCGAACCGCACGGCGGTGTCCACCCACGCCTCCGCCGCCGGCGCGGCCGGATCGATGGCGGGCGCGAACATCTCCTGGAGCCGGACCACGGGGTCGGGGTGCTTGCGGACGAAGCGGGCGAGGTTCGCCCGCCATGCGCGGTACATCGACGCGGAGACCGGGGAGCGGTGTTCGTGGTAGACGGCGGCGCGGGTGCTGTAGTGCATCCGGACGCCGTCCCGGACGAGCCGGTACCCCAACTCGGCGTCCTCCAGGCCCCAGCCGTGGAACTCCTCGTCGAAGCCCCCGACGGCGGCCAGTCGGTCGCGCCGCACCGAGGCGTTGCAGGTCCACAGGTAGTGCCAGGCGGTGCGCAGGTCGGTCAGCTCGCAGGCGAGCGCGGCGAGGACCGGCTCGCGTTCGTCGCCGCGCACCACCTCCGGCAGCGCCCCGAGGCTGAACCCTCGGGCCAGCCGCGCCAGGTCGAAGGTGCCCTCGCCCAGCTGGTGGCGCCGGCCGACGACCAGCAGGTCATCGGCCGTGCCGTGCGCGCGGACGTGCTCCGCCAGGAAGTCGGGGCCCACGACCTGGTCGGCGTCGAGCGTCACGACGAGGCTGCCGGTGGCCAGGGCCAGTCCGATGTTGCGCGCCCGGGCGCGTCCCGAGGCCGGGGTGCGGGGCTCGTGGACGTAGCGCAGGTCCAGGCGGGAGGCGAAGGAGTCGACCATCGGGCCGGTGCCGTCCGTGGAGCCGTCGTCGATGACGAGCACCTCGAACGACCCATGCTGCGGCAGTCGTTGGTGCGTCAGCGACAGCAGGCACGCCTCCAGGGTGGCGCGCGCGTTGTAGGCGGGGATGATGACGCTGACGTCGACGGGTCGGTGCTCGGCGGCCGGTGGCCGGGCGTGCTCGGTCATGCCGTCCGCCGTTCCGTGCCGGGGTCTGCGGTGGCGTTCGGCGCGGTGCCGGGTCCCGGCTGCGGGACGGTGGCCGGTGGGTTGGCCCCCACGGCCGCCAGCGCCGCCTCCACCGACTCGGCGACGACGAGTTCCTTGACCACCGTGGGGCTGGCGAGCCCGGCGTCCACCAGGTGTGCCTGCACGAACTGCACGAACGCCTGCCACAGGCCGGTGCCTTCGGGCTGGACGAGCACCACCGGGAAGCGGTCGAGGCGGTCGGTGTCGTGGTGGACCAGGACCTCGAAGAGTTCGTCGAACGTGCCCACCCCGCCGGGGAAGACGAACAGCGCGTCGATGTCGTGGGTCAGGAGCAGCTTGCGCAGCGCGAAGGTGCCGACGGTGAGCGAACGGTCCTCGTCGAGCACGGTGTCGGGCACCTCGCCGGGGATCTCGATGCGCACCGCCCGGGACAGCGAGGTGCCGCTGCCGTCCCGGACGGCCTGCATGATCCCGGGGCCGCCGCCGGTCACGGTCGTCCAGCGGCGGGCGGCGAGGGCGGCGCCCAGTTCCTGCGCCATCTCGTAGGCCGGCTCGCCCCGTTGGGTGCGGGCCGAGCCGAACACCGTGGCGACGCGCGCCGGTGCCATGGCCCGGGAGGTCCGGCTCCACGTCCGTGCCCCGTCGACCTCGTCGGCGAGCGAGTGCAGGGTGGTGAGGAGGGCGGATCGGGTGCGAGTCGTGGTCGGTTCGGTCATGACGCTGTTGCCTCCGTCGTCGGCTCGACCGCGCTGCGGCGAGCGGCCAGGTCCGCGGCCACCACCGCGGCCACCTCGTGCGCCCCGTCGAAAGGGGCTCCCAGGTCCGGCGTCTCGGGGTTTCCCACGGCGTGCCGGGCCAGTCGTGCGTAGTGCGCCGCGTATCCGTCGTCGCGGCCGAGCCGTCGGTTGACCTCCTGGACGGCGACGGCCTTCGCCGCCTCGGGTGCCCCGTCGGCGATGCCGTCGTACGGGGCGGTGAGGAACGGCCACAGGTCGTGGGCCGAGCGGGCGGACAGGTGTCGGCAGATGAGGACTTGGCTCCAGTTCTGTGGGGGCAGCGGGACGTAGGGCCGCCCGGCCTGCGACACCTCGACGAGGGTGGTCATCCCGGGGGAGCTGAGCACCACGTCGCACCGCCCCAGCGCGGTGCGGAAGTCGGCGGCGGACAGTTGGCGGACCGGCACCCCGGCCCGCAGGGTGAACGCGCCGTTGGCGTGGTTCATGGCGGCGGTCATCTCGACCGAGTCGTCCCGCACGGTGGCCAACAGCCGCTCCACCAGTGCCAGGTACACCCGGCCGGAGGTGCGTCCGGCCGGGTTGCCCAGGCCGCCGAGCTGCACCAGCACCCGGGGGCGGCCGGCCCGGGCGGCGGCCCCTGCGGGCGGGCCCGCCGGCGCCGGGACCGCCGGCGGGGCAGCCGGGGGCCGGGCGACGATGCCGGAGACCGGGACCACGTCGCGCAGGCCGAGCCGGGCCAGGTGGGCGACGCTGCCGAAGAGGTCCTGCGCGAGGTAGGCGCGGACCCGATGCAGCGGACTGTCCGGCGGCACGTCGGCCGCCGTCCACATGAAGCCGAGACTGTCCACGTAGTAGGTGCGGGCGGCCAGGCGGTCCGTGCCGATGAGCTCGGGGGCCAGCACGTTGACCACGGCGTCCGCGGAACGCAGGGCCGGTGGGTCCTGTCCCGGCGGCGGGACGTCCAACGGGCGGGCAGGGGCGTCCGGTTGCGCGGCGAAGAAGTCGAGCGCGGAGTCGGTGCCGTAATACGTCACGTCCAGGTGGTGGTCGCGGGCCAGCACCTGGCCGATGCTGTACGCCTTCGAGGACGGCCCGAAGCCGAAGGGCGTGGCCACCACCGCCACCCGGGCCCGCCCGCCGACGCGGGGTGTGCACAGGGTCATGGAGCCTCCTTGGCGGGCTGGGGGCTGCGGGCGACGTCTTCGGGCGAGCGGTTGACGAAGTCCACCGAGACGCCGTCCGGGGTGATCCGGAAGCGTGAGAAGTGGCCGGTTTCCCAGCGCAGCGCGCGTACCCCGCGCAGTTCGGCGCCCAGGGCCCGTTCCAGCAGCCAGTGGTGCGGTCCGCCGTGTCCCACCACCAGCACCCGCCGGCCGGAGTGGCGGGCGGCCAGGGTGGCGAAGAACTCCAGGACCCGGTCGCGGGCCTGTTCGTAGCTCTCCTCGCCGTCGACCGTGCACAGGTCGCTGTTGCCGGTCAGGACCCGGTCGGCCTCGGGGCCGAGGCGTCGCCGTACGTCGTCCAGGTCGACTCCGGCGAAGGCGTGGAAGACCCGTTCGCGCAGGGCGGCCTCCTGGTGCACCTCGACGTCGAGTCCGGCGGTGACGAGCGCGGCCGTTTCCCGGGCGCGCAGGAAGTCGGAGGCGTACACCGCGTCGGGCGCGAACCGTTCGACGGCTCCCCGGGCGGCGCGCGCCTCGTCGCGTCCGCGGGCGGACAGGCCCATCGCGTACGGGTCGGGGTAGGTGTCGCTCGGGTAGTCCGGGGCGCCGTGCCGCAGGAACAGCACGTCCACGTCCTCGGTGGCCGGGGGCTCGGCCGCGGCTTCCTGTGCGGTGAGTTCGAGCAGGTCCAGGACGTCGTCCGCGACCTCCTCGGGCTGCTTGTCGTGGATGCCGAGCAGCAGGCCGGCGGGGCGGAACTGCTGGTGCAGTTCGCGGACCCGGTCCTCGTCCATGCGGGCCAGCGGGTCACGGGCGTTGTTGCGGTCCAGGAGGTCGGGCAGGGTGCCGTCCAGGGTGATCGTCACCAGGCGCATGCCCTTGCGTTGGAAGCGCAGTTCCTGGGCGGCGAGGAAGTCCACGTCCTCGAAGACGCCGTCGATCACGGGGGTGAAGCCGCTGTCGAGGTAGGACAGGGCCAGGTCCAGGCAGCCGAGTTCGGAGGCCACGAGGGTGAAGTCGCTGAAGTCCCGGGGCCGGGCCATGTACCGGACGGAGTCGTTGGAGATCCGGACGGCGGGGACCAGGGAGTCCCGCAGCAGGGCGGCGGTGGTGGTCTTGCCGGAGCCGGGCAGACCGCGCAGCAGCAGCGCGATGCGGTTCATGGGGGGGGTTACCTTTCCTGGACGAGATGGTGTCGGTGCGCCACGACGGCCTCGGCCACCTGGGAAACGGCTGCCTCCGTCAGGTACTTCGAGGTCGGAACGCTGAGGATCCTGGGCGCCAACGCCTCTGCCTTCTTCGGCCACGGGTGTGGTGCGCTCGGCAGCAGGCGCCGGAACAATCCGTACTCAGGGTAGGTCTTCTTCCAGACCACGCGGGCGAGGACGCCACGGGCCGCGAGCCCGGTGCAGAAGTCCGCGGCGTCGGCGGTGCTGCGGGCCACGAACAGGGTGTGTGACGCCGCGTCGCCTTCCGGGCGGGAACTGTCCAGGACCGGTGTGTCGGCGCCGAGTTGTTCCCGCAGACTGCTGCGCAGGCCCCGCTGCCGGGCCAATGTCTGATGCAACGTCAGGGCCTGGTCCATGACCAGGGCCGCCTGGAGTTCGGTCATCCGGAGGTTGTCCCCGACGACCGCCCGTTCGTCGTCCCAGTCGGGCAGACCGCCGTCGTGGCGGACCGCGCCCAGGTCCGCCATCCGGTACACCCGCTCGACGACCTCGGCGCCACCGGCGACCAGTCCGCCCTCGCCGGAGGAGATCTGCTTGGACTGCTGGAAGCTGGTGACGGCGACGTCGGCGAGTTCACCGGCCCGCCCGTCGGCGGACGACGCCCCGAGCGCCTGGCAGACGTCCTCGATCAGCGGGACGCCCAGCCGGTCGCAGAGTTCCCGCAGTCGCCCCGCCGGTAACGCGTGTCCCTGCACGTGGACGACCATCACCGCGGCGATCGGTTCGTCCGGCGATTCCAGTGCGGTCGTGTCGGGGGTGAGGGCGGTGTCCAGGTCCAGGGGGACGGGCACCGCCCCCACCGCGGAGACCGCCATCGCGCAGGCGATGAAGGAGTAGGCGCTGACCAGGACGCGGTCGCCGGGTCCGATACCCAGGGCCCGCAGGGCCAGGCGCAGTCCGACGGTGCCGTTGGCCACCGCCGTGGCGGCCTCCTTGCGGAAGTACCCGGCGAAGTGGCGTTCGATGAGCGCGTTGGCGGACTCGCGGTCCCCGTCGACGTAGCGGAAGAGCTGGCCGTCGGCGAGGGTGGCCCGGAAGTGGGTGAGGGACTGCTGGTCCTCCCGCGACAGGTCGAAGAACTGGTGCGGATTGATCACCGTCATGAGGGGTCATCCAATCTTGACGAGAAGGGGTTCCACGGGCCGCCGGCTGCCGGTCACCACGCGGGTTTCCCGGCCGCGGAACATCGGGAGGGCGGACGGCGGCCGCGGGTGCATCCGTTGTGCGGGCCCCAGTGCGTCCGTCAGCTGCGCGAGGTGGCGCGGCGTTGCGGACCGTGCCGGGTAGAGCGGCACGCGGGTCCAACCGGCGTTGGATCCGGGCGGGAGGCCGGGGAGGCGGAAGTGCCTGGCCAAGTCACTCTCGACAAAACGCTCAACTGCCGCTTCGCGCAGGGCCAGTTGGCGGTCGGCCTGGGAGATGGCGGCCGGGAGCAGGGGGTACAGGGGCGCCGGGAAGCGCGCGGGTGACGGGGGGCGCGGGCGGTGCCGGTCCGACGTGTCGCCCCGCGCGACGGCACCGGAGACCAGGTGGGCCGGGCCGAGGAGCGCACCGCCGGCGCCCAGCGCCACCGGCTTGGACGGACCGAACGAGGTGACGGCGAGCGTGCCGGTGCAGCCGGCCGGCACGCCCCGGGTCGTCGAGCCCCAGGTCTGGGCCACGTCCTCGATCACCGCAACGTCGCGGGGGACGGCCGCGACGATGCCCGGCACGTCGCACGGCAGCCCGTACTGGTGCACCGCGATGACCGCCCGGGTCCGTGCGGAGCACGCCGCCGCCACGTCCGACGGGTGCAGGGTCAAGCCCTCTCCGACGCCGACGAACACCGGCACCGCGCCGGCCCGGACGACGGCCGCGGCGACGGAGTGGCAGCCGACGTCGGGCACCACGACCTCGGCGCCCGCGCCCACTTCCCACACCTCCAGGGCCGCTTCCAGCGCCGCGCCGCCGGAGGCGCAGAACGCCGCGGCGGGCTGACCCCAACGGTCCAGCAGGTCCCGGACCGCGGCGTCCACCACCGGGTCAGTCGAAGGCATGGCGCAGCCCCTTCCCCGCCTCGTGGACGCGCGCCACCCGGGCGTCCAACGCCGCGCGCTCGCGTGCCCTCAGGGCGGCCCGGTCCGCGGCGCCGCACCACACGTCGGCCCGCGGCACGCGTTCGCTGTGGAGCAGGTCCTTCAGCGCGTCGGGGCTGCCGTGCAGGTCGACCGTGCGCACCCCGCGGCCCGCCCACTCCTGCCGCAGTCCCTCCGTCAGCAGGTACAGCCCGGGCGAGTAGCGCCGGTAGCCCTCGTCGTAGGACCACTTCAGGCTCGTCAGCCGGTCCCCGACCCGGGCGTCCAGGCGGAAGGCGACCGGCCGCTCGCCGTCGAGGAGCAGGGCCGCCGTGATCTCGCCGGTGCCGACCAGTCGTCCGTAGAGGGCGTCCTGTCCACCGCGCAGCCGCATGCTCTGTCCCTGGCGGGCCTTCCACGAGCGGTCGTCGACTTCGAGGACCTGCGCGAAGGCGGCCGCACCGGACGTCCCGGGCCGTAGCACCAGGCCGTCGCGCTCCACCAGGCGTCGCTTCCGGGGCAGTTGGGAGGAGCCGCGTGCCAGGGCGCGTTCCCACAGGTCGGCGCCGTCACGGGACCAGTCGATCAGGGAGTTGGGCGGGCGGCGCCAGACTGTGCATCCGGCGCGGGCGCAGGCTTCGGCGTGGGCCGCGGCCACCAGCGGCAGGTAGACGGACGCGCCGGTGGCCCGGTGGACGGCCGTGACCAGGCGGGCGAGGTGCTCCGCCCGGCCGTGTTCGGTCAGCACGGGCTCGTCGTCGCCGACCGCCGTGAGCACCGCACCCTCGTCGGTGAAGGCGGCGATGCCGTCTGGCGCGAGGGCGACGACGACCCGGTGTCCGGCGGCGCGCACCGCGCGGGCGTACCCCGGGGACTGCTGCAACCGCGTGCCGTGGCGCCGGAACGCCGTCGTCCAGGCGCCTTCCTGGGCCGGGGTGAGGGCGTCGAGGTCGACGATGGTGAGGTCGTGGACCGGTGCGGCCCGGTCCGGCGCGGGGCGGTGCCGCGCCGCGGGGGCCGCGCCGGGCGGGTCGGTGCCGGGCGGGGGTTCGGTCGGCCGGCCGGTGGCGGTCATCCGAACTCCCCCGCTCCCGGGCCCGGTTCGGCCGACCGGCGCCACCGCAGTTGCGGGTAGGCGCAGGCTCGGGCGCCGAACCCGGCCATGAAGCGGTCGACGCCCGGCAGCACGCTGCCCTCGAAGTCGAACAGGTCGGTGCCGGGCTGCCGGCCCGCCCACGCGATCGCCTCGTCCACCAGCAGGCTCGGCACCCCGCGGGCGCCCGCGCGGTCGAACCACGAGTGCATGAGCACCGCGGCGCCGTCGCAGAGCAGGACGAACACCTGGCCGCGACAGGTCCCGTCGGGGTCCGTCGCGGCGAGGCACAGCGCCGGTTCGACGCCGCCGACGTGCAGCCCGGACCTGCGCCGCGCGGCGACGGCGTCCGGCGGTTGGCCGACGACGGCGCGGGAGAAGTCGAACGCGTCGAGCGGGGCGGCCCGCACGGTGTGCCCCCGGGCCGCGGCCCGGATGTGGTTCCGGGCGGTGGCGACGTACCCGGTGCGGGGGTCGCGGTCGGGGTGCAGCTCCAGGACGCGGGTGTGCCGGCAGAGGAGTTCGGCCCCCGCTTCGGCCAGGGCGGCCGCCTCTCCGAAGCGCGGGTCCATCGGCAGCTCCGCCGACGCCACCCGGTCCATCAGTGCCCGGGTCATCGACAGGACCGCCCGGTGGCGGTCGACGGGGTGCAGTTCCGGGTCGACCCACGGTGCGGCGTAGGGCAGGAGTCGGAAGGGACGACGGGCGGCCGTTCCGTGGTCGTCCAGGGGGACCACCCAGGCGCCGGCCGTGCGGCCACCGCGGGTCCGGCAGACGAGGTTGAGGGTCTGTCCGTAGAGCTCGGCCGCCGTCGGCGCGTTCCACACCTGCACGGGCAGGCCGGCGACGGCCTTGTCGAGCTCCTCGGGGGAAACGGTGTCACTGTGCATGTGCGCCCTTCCGGACGGGCGGGGCCGGCTTTCCGGCGCCGGCGGGATGGCGGCTCACATCGCGTCGAGCAGCGCGAAGGTCTCCTGGAGGCTGGTGGGCACCCGGCCGTCGGTGACGGCCATGTCCCGGGCCATCCGCAGTTCGGACGTCGTGCGGTCGCGCACCACGGCCGGGGCGCCCCGGCCGCTGACGATCGCCTCGTCGAGTTCCGAGTAGTGCGCGAGGGCCCAGCTGGAACCGGTCGACGAGGCGAGCGCGCCGCGCAGCACGTCGGGGTCGACGCCGAGCGCCCGCCCGGTGCTGAGCGCCTGGAGCGCGGCGTGCCGGTTGCTGTAGAGCAGCCAGTTGTTGCAGAGCTTGACGGTCATTCCGGCGCCGGTGGGCCCGGCGTGCACCACGTTGTCGGCGTAGCGGTCCAGGACGGGCCCCACGGCGGTGACCTCCTCCGCCGTCCCGCCCACGAACAGGGACAGCGAGCCCTCGCTGATCAGACCGTTCCGCCGGCTGAGCGCGGCGTCCAACAGGACGTGCCCCTGCCGCCGCACCTCCTCGGCCAGTTCGCGGACGGTCTGCGGGGTGAGGGTGGTGTGCAGCACCACGTGGGAGCCGGCGGGCGCGGCGGCGCAGAGCCCGTCGGCGCCGAAGAGCAGGGCCCGCACGTCGTCCGGCCGCTTCACGACGACGAGGTGGACCGTGGCCGCACGGGCCGCCTCCGCCGCCGTCGGGCAGCGGTGGAAGTTCTCCGCCGCCAACGTCACGTCGGCCACCGGGTCGTACGCGTGCAGTGCGACGCCGCGCGACACCAGGCACCGCGCGATGTCCGCGCCCATTTCGCCGAGACCGTACAAGGCAAGATCGGCCATGTCGTGGTTCCTCTCGTGAATTCATCTGGTGCGGCGCCGCCGGTCCGGGGACGGAACCGGCGGCGCCGGGACGTCAAACGGGGGCCTCGACACGGGGCGGCCGGACCTCGGCCCGGGATCTGGCCAACATCAGCACCACCCCCGAGCCCAGGCCCAGCACCACCACGGTGCCGAGGTAGACCGTCCCCACGGACAGGCAGGTCAACAGTGCGGCGACGGTGAGGGACCCGACCAGTTGCGCGGGCCCCTGCACCGCGCCGAAGACGGCGAACGCCTGGGCCGAGCCGGCCGGGCGCCAGCGGTCCTGGACTTCGCTCTGCAGCGCCGCGTCGCCCCCGCTGAGCAGGCCCACCACGGCGTAGAGCCCGATCGCCCACACCGGGTGCGCGGCGCTCAGCCCGAACACGATCTGGACGCCGAAGCCGACGAGGACGACCTGCGGTGCCCGGGCCCTGGTCCACTGCCCCAGCGCGCCGCCGGAGACCAGTACACCGCTGATCATCGCCGCGAGGGCGAAGCAGGCGTTGGCCGTGCCGGCGATCCAGGACCGGTCGGCGGCACCGCCGGTCAACAGCGGGACGAACATGCTGAAGCCGAGGGTGTGGGTGAGTTCCATCAACAGCAGTGCGGCGGTGAACAGTCCCAGGCGCCGCGGTGAGAACACGTCCCGCCACACCCGGGTGCCGCCGGACGCCCGGTCCGCGCCCGCCTGGTCCGGCTCCGCCGCCCCCACCGCACCCGCGGGCTTGCGGAACGGCGCCCGGTTGACCACCACGAACACCACGAACTGCAACACCAGGCCGACCGCGTACGACAGGGCGCACAGCCCCAGGGACACCTGGATGCCGATCGACGACGCCAGCACTCCCCCGAGGGCCCAACCGACCACCACGGCCGCCTGGGTGGCGACGGCCAGCATCGCGTTGAGCCAGGTCAGCTGCTCCAGGCCGGTCGTCTGGCCGGCGACCCAGCCGCGCATCGCGGGCAGGTAGAAGGCCCCGAAGGCGGCGAAGAGGAACATGCCGGCGTAGATCTGCCAGGCGTGCACGCCGCCGGCGCGCACCAGCTGCCAGAGCGTCACGGCGACCACGAAGGCGCCGGCGTCGGACAGCAGCATCACCCAGCGGTGGTCGACGTGTTGGTTGACGGTCCGGACGGCCCGGACGAGCAGCAGCGCGGGCAGCGCGCCGACCGCCACGACCAGCGGTGCGCTCGCGGGCGAACCCGTCACCCGCAGCGCGAGCAGGGAGAGCAGGAGGAGCAGCAGCGCGGAGGTGCTCTGGCTCTGGAGGGTCGACACGACGACCGTGCCGACCTCCCGCCGTTCGACGGCGGTGAACCCCCTCCAAATTTCGGCGCGGGTACGGGTGTGCACCGACGGGTGTCCCACTCAACTCACCTCCCGGATTCCGATTTCTTTTCGATGCGGGGCGCTGTAAGGCGGAGGGGTCGCTTACTACGGCGGACGGTCCAGGACGCCCACGCCCCTTAGCTCACGGCACGGAGAAACACGCCTGCCGCGATTCCTTAAAACCCAAGCATGATTGCTCGGAAACGGTCAACCAACTCCAGTCCGCACCAGGGGTTTTGGCTGAAACGCCGACATCCGGCCCCGCACCCGGCACACCATCGGAAACAATGCCGGGCCACCGCCACGGGCTCCCGTCCCGTTCGACCTTCGCGCGGAATTGCCGGCCCCGGAGAACTCCGAACGACGCCCTCGTAAAGCCACCGTGACGCTTCGCCGAGAAGCCGGATTCACCCGCCGGTCACGACCGCCCCGACGCCGCTCCACCGGCCTGTCAGGACGATCGAATCAGGTCAGCATGGACCCGACGACCACCCATGACCGGATATTCATACGCTCACGAGAAGGGCGGAGATATCGCGCCTTCTCGAACGGGAGGAAAAATTTCGGAGGTTCGTACTGCACCCCTTGAGGCACCCCGCCAAGGGCTTCAAAACCGACCTCGGTGCCCCATGAGGAGACGTCCCGACACTGGCCGATTTCCCTCGGCGCACGCCGGAGCCGTAAAGGGCGGCGGGTAGCGCAAAGGCCGGTGGGTAGCATGACGCCGACTTTTCCCGGCCCCCGCCGTATTCCGCCACCACGGGAGCGCGCGACCGCGCTACCGGCCCGCCCCTCCGAACGGCGCCCCCATCGACCGCCCCACACCACGAGGAGCCCCGCACCGTGACACCCGCCCAGTGGGAGGCCCTGCTCTACGACTGGCACAACACCCACCGACTGCGCCGGCAACGCGACGACACCGCCTACTGGACCCGCCTGACCGAGCCGCACGCCTCCGTGCTGGTCCTCGGAGCCGGCACCGGCCGGGTGGCGGGCGCCCTGGCACGGCACGCGGAGCGCCGCCGGGTGACCGCCGTGGACCTCAGCCGGGAACGGCTCGCGCGCATTCCCCGCACCCCCGGCCTGCATCCGGTCTGCGGGGACATGCGCAGCCTTCCGCTCCGGGGACCGCACGACGCCGCCGTCATCCCCTATTCGACGCTCCAGCTGCTATTGACGCCCGAGGACCGGGAACGGGCCCTGACGGAGACCGCCCGCGTCCTCGCACCGGGTGGTTCCGTCCACATCGACGTCAGCGAGAGTTTTGACTCCCGTACCGAAACCGACTGGCGGCTGAGTCTCGCCGAGACCTGCCCGGAGGCCGGCGGACGGGTGGAGGAATGGGAGCGCCACTGCCTGCACGCCGACCACGTGGCCATCGAGAAGCAATTCCGTCGGGCCGGTCGGGTCCTCACCGAGGTGACCGAACGCTGGGTCTACCACCGCGCGCTCGACCTCGACGAAGTTCTCGCCCGCGCGGGTTTCGAACTCCTCGCAATCGACCGCGGATACGGCCAGGACAGCTCCCCCCACCGCCTCGTCTACCACGCCCGCCGAAGGCACTGAACCGGTACGCCGACCCCGTCCGCCATTCGCGCCTCCGCTACGCGAAAAAACCCTTCTCCGCCCCCACTCCCCGCCTTTGGCCAATGCCTCGCGGAATGCTTGCAGTGGCGCGCGGCCGGGCGAATCCGAACCGGCAATTACGCACCCCCGGTTCCACTGGTTCGCGCGCGACCCGTTGGCGCTCCACGCCGACCGGGCGCGCGCCGCGTACGTGCGACGCGTTCCCGGTGGACCGGTAGGCGGGCGCGCCGAAACGAAGACGTCCGGGCCGACCCCAGCGGGCCGACCCGGACGTCACCGGACGGGCGGACGATCAGACGAGGTCGAACCGGTCGAGGTCCATGACCTTGGCCCACGCCGCGACGAAGTCGGCCACGAACTTCTCCTGCGCGTCGTCGCTCGCGTAGACCTCGGCGACGGCCCGCAGTTCGGAGTTCGAGCCGAAGACCAGGTCGGCACGGGTGCCGGTCCACTTGACCGCACCGCTGGCGTCGCGGCCCTCGAACGCGTCCTGCGCCGAGGACGTCGACTTCCACGTGGTGCCCGGGTCCAGCAGGTTGACGAAGAAGTCGTTCGTCAGCGTGCCCGGACGGTCGGTGAGGGCACCGTGCTTCGACTGGCCGTGGTTGGCGCCCAGGACCCGCAGGCCGCCGACGAGGGCGGTCATCTCGGGGGCGCTCAGCGTCAGCAGGTTCGCCCGGTCGAGCAGCAGGAACTCGGCCGGCAGGCGGTTGCCCTTGCCGACGTAGTTGCGGAAGCCGTCGGCGGCCGGCTCCAGCGCGTCGAACGACTCGACGTCCGTCTGGTCCTGGGCGGCGTCCACCCGGCCCGGCGCGAAGGGCACCTCGACGTCGAAGCCGGCGTCCGCGGCCGCCTTCTCGACGGCCGCGCCGCCCGCCAGCACGATCAGGTCGGCCAGCGAAACCTGCTTGCCGCCAGCGGAGTTGAAGGACCCCTGGACGCCCTCGAGCGTGCGCAGCACCTGCGCCAGCTCGTCCGGGTCGTTGACCTCCCAGTTGCGCTGCGGCTCCAGCCGGACGCGGGCGCCGTTGGCGCCGCCGCGCTTGTCGCCGCCGCGGAAGGTGGAGGCGGAGGCCCAGGCGGTCGACACCAGCTGGGCGACCGTGAGGCCGGAGCCGAGGACCTGCTCCTTGAGGGCGGCGACGTCCGCCGCGTCGAGCGGCTCACCGGTGCGCTCCGGCAGCGGGTCCTGCCACAGCAGCACCTCGGAGGGGACCTCCGGGCCGAGGTAGCGCACGACCGGGCCCATGTCACGGTGCGTCAGCTTGAACCAGGCGCGGGCGAAGGCGTCCGCGAACTCCTGCGGGTTCTCGTAGAAGCGGCGCGAGATCGGCTCGTAGATCGGGTCGAAGCGCAGCGACAGGTCGGTGGTGAGCATCGTCGGCAGGCGCTTCTTCGACGGGTCGTGCGCGTCCGGGATGATCGCCTCGGCGTCCTTCGCCACCCACTGGTTGGCGCCGGCCGGGCTCTGGGTCAGCTCGTACTCGTACTCGAAGAGGTTCTTGAAGAACCCGTTGCTCCACTGGGTCGGGGTGGTGGTCCAGGTGACCTCCAGACCGCTGGTGATCGCGTCGGGGCCGGCGCCGGTGCCGAACGAGCTCTGCCAGCCGAGGCCCATCTGCTCCATCGGGGCGCCCTCGGGGTCGGCGCCGACGTGGTCCGCCGGACCGGCGCCGTGGGTCTTGCCGAAGGTGTGGCCGCCGGCGATCAGGGCGACGGTCTCCTCGTCGTTCATCGCCATCCGGCGGAACGTCTCACGGATGTCGCGGGCCGCCGCGAGCGGGTCCGGGTTGCCGTTGGGGCCCTCGGGGTTCACGTAGATGAGGCCCATCTGGACCGCGCCGAGCGGGTTCTCCAGCTCCCGGTCGCCGGTGTAGCGCTCGTCACCGAGCCAGGTGGTCTCGGGGCCCCAGTAGACGTCCTCCTCGGCCTCCCACACGTCCTCGCGACCGCCGGCGTAGCCGAAGGTCGAAAAGCCCATCGTCTCCAGCGCGACGTTGCCGGTGAGGACCAGCAGGTCGGCCCACGAGATGCTCTTGCCGTACTTCTTCTTGACCGGCCAGAGCAGGCGACGGGCCTTGTCGAGGCTGGCGTTGTCCGGCCAGCTGTTGAGCGGCGCGAACCGCTGCTGGCCGGCGCCGGCGCCGCCGCGGCCGTCGCTGATCCGGTACGTGCCGGCGCTGTGCCAGGCCATCCGGATCATGAGCGGGCCGTAGTTGCCGAAGTCGGCGGGCCACCAGTCCTGCGAGGTGCTCAGCACCTCGGCGATGTCCCGCTTCACGGCCGGGAGGTCCAGGCTCTCGAACGCCTCGGCGTAGTCGAACTCCTCGCCCATCGGGTTCGCCACCGCGGGGTTCTTGGCGAGGATCTTCAGGTTGAGCCGCTCCGGCCACCACTGGCGGTTTCCACCGCCCTGGGTCGGGTGGGCGGCGCGCCCGTGCGCGACCGGACAGCCGCCTTCGCCGTCTACGGCCTGTGCGTCGTGGATCTCAGACATGGGAATCCTTCCGGATGAGGCGGATCACCGTGCTCAGCAACCGCCAGCAGTGGAACTCTCGGGGCGCATGCCCCCGTTGGACGACCTCGGCCTCGGTGACCGGGAAGCCGTTGTCGGCGGACGCGGTCGGGCCCCCGCCGGCCGTGCGGTCGACGCCGCCGGCCGGCCGGATGCCGCGTGGGGCTCCCGCCACGGTGAACGGAGCGGTGGTGGGCCCGGTCACGGTGTGCGGAAAGACGCGGCCCACCGGACCGCACGCCCCGGGGGTGATCGCCGCGACGCCGACGTGGTCACCGTCCGGGCGCCGGCGCCGCGCGCGTGGACGACGCACTCGGGCTGACGCCCGCCCACGGGCTGCGGTGGCTGTCCGCGACCGACACGACAGGATTCGGTGGTGAGCGGAGCCGTCTGGTGAACCGTCACGTGCTTTTCCCTGCGATTGTCTCGTCCCTTGGCTATCGCAGGAACAGATCCTACGATGGACCAGGTCCAAGTCAATACGGCAACCAGATCCATACGAGTTCATGAGCCAGACGATGCATTGTGAGGCCGGTGACCATGAGCGACCTGCTGGAACGGCTTCGCGGACGCGGCTGGCGGATGACCGCCCAGCGCCGGGTCGTCGCCGAGGTTCTCGACGGCGAGCACGTCCACCTCACTGCGGACGAGGTGCTCGCGCGCGCCACCACCCGGCTGCCGGAGATCTCCCGCGCGACCGTCTACAACACCCTCGGCGAGCTGGTGTCGCTCGGTGAGGTGACCGAGGTGACCACCGACGGCCGCGCCAAGCGCTACGACCCGAACGCCCATCGCCCGCACCACCACTTGGTCTGCTCGCGCTGCGGCGCGATCCGTGACGTCCACCCCGACGGCGACCCGCTGGCCGACCTGCCCGCCTCCGAGCGGTTCGGCTTCGCCGTCTCCGGCGTCGAGATGACCTACCGGGGCGTGTGCCCCGACTGCGCCTGATCCCGACCCACGGCCCCGCACGACGCGCGGTGGCGCGGTGGGTCGCGCGCGCCTGCGGTGGCCGGCGCCGGTCGAGTAGTTACATGACTGTCGACGACGCACGGAAGGGTGAGCACGCCATGGTCCCCGCAGTCCACCACCGCACCACCGACGTCGACGGCCTCGACGTCTTCTACCGCGAGGCGGGCGACGCGCAGTCCCCGACCGTGGTGCTCCTGCACGGCTTCCCCACCAGTTCCCACATGTTCCGCAACCTCATCCCGGCCCTCGCCGACCGGTACCACGTCATCGCCCCCGACCACATCGGCTTCGGCCAGTCCGCAATGCCCCCGCTCGGCGACTTCCCCTACACCTTCGAGGCGCTCACCGACGTCACCGCCGGCCTCCTCCACAAGCTCGGCGTCCACCGCTTCGCCCTGTACGTCCAGGACTACGGCGCCCCCCTCGGCTGGCGACTGGCCCTCCAGGACCCGGACCGCGTCACCGCGATCGTCACGCAGAACGGCAACGCCTACGAGGAAGGCTTCGTGAAGTCCTTCTGGGACGGCCTGTTCGCCTACGCCGGCGACCCGACCCCGGCCACCGAAGCTCCGCTGCGCGCCGCGCTGACCGTGGAGGTCACCCGCTGGCAGTACCTCAACGGGGTCGCCGACCCCACCCTGGTCAGCCCCGACAACTGGGTCCACGACCAGGCACTGCTCGACCGCCCCGGCAACGCCGAGATCCAGCTGAAGCTGTTCCGCGACTACCCCACCAACGTCGCCCTCTACCCGCGCGTCCACGCGTACTTCCGCGACTCCCGCGTCCCGCTGCTGGCCGTCTGGGGTGCCCACGACGAGATCTTCGGGCCGGCCGGCGCGGAGGCGTTCCGCGCGGACCTGCCCGACGCCGAGATCCACCTGATCGAGTCCGGCCACTTCGCCCTCGAAAGCCACCTCGAAACCGTCACCGGGCACATCCGCGACTTCCTCGGCCGGGTGCTCGACTGACCGGTCCGTCCTTCGGACCCGAGCGCGCACGCGCCGGGGCCGCCGGGCGGGCCTCCGGGCCGCCGGAGTGCCGGGGCTACCCGCCGCCCACCGGCCGGCTACGGACCGTGGACGGACCTCGAAGGATGCCGGGCGTGCCGGCTCCACCGCCCTGCGCCCGGCGGTCGGCCGCCCGCCGGGCCACGACTGGCAGGCGCCCTCCGGCGCGGGGATGCTGGTGGTGTGCGACAGCGCGACGGAGCGGGAGCCGGGACGTGAGGGGCTCGCGCGTGGGGCGCGCCGCCCTCGGGCGCTGGTGCCTGCGCCACCTCCAGTTGCTGCCCGTCGTCCTGCTCGTGGTGGGCGCCCTCTTCGACTACGCCACGTCTCCGCACATCAGCGCGGAGGCCTTCTACACGGCGGCGCCGATGACGGCCGCCGCCCTGCTGTCGCTGCGCGCGACCGTCCTGGCCGGCATCGGGGCCTGTGCCACCGACATCGCGCTGCTCACGCACTTCGGACTCATCACGGACTCCGGTGGGTGGAGCGAGTTGGCGGCCGTCGTGACGGTCTCGGCCCTCGCCGTGGTCGTCAACCGCCTCATGTACTACAGCCACGTGCGCCTCCAGTCCGCGCGCCGGATCGCCCTCGCCGCGCAGCGCGCCGTGCTGCCGCAGCCGCCGTCCTCGATCGGGCCGCTGCGGATCGCGGTGCGCTACCAAGCGGCGGTGAAGGACGCCCAGATCGGGGGCGACCTGTACAGCGCGCAGGACACCCCGTACGGCGTGCGCTGCCTGGTCGGCGACGTGCGGGGCAAGGGCCTGGAGGCCATCAAGGTGGTGGCCGTCGCCATGGGGGCGTTCCGGGAGGCCGCCGAGGAGGAGCCCACGCTCGTCGGGGTGGCGACGCGGGTGGAGCGGGCGTTGCTGCGGGAACGGGGGCGACGCACCGGCCCCGAGCGCATCGAGGGGTTCGTGACCGGGATCCTCGTCGAGATCCCGTACCGCGACGGTGAACTGCGGCTGGTCAACCGCGGTCACCCGGCGCCGCTGCTGCTGCACGCCGGCGAGGTGCACAGCGCCGAGCCGCCCGAACCCGCCCCGCCGCTGGGCCTGGCGGAGTTGGGCACCGTCCAGGAGCGGGCCGACACGGTGCCCTTCCCCGCGGGGTCCACCCTGCTGCTGTTCACCGACGGCCTGAACGAGGCCCGCGACCGCGCGGGGGTCTTCTACGACCCCGCGACCGGCCTGGCCGGCACGGACTTCCCCGGGCCCGAGGCGCTGCTCGACGGCCTGCTCACACGGGTCAACCGGCACACCGGCGGCCGCATCACCGACGACATGGCGCTGCTCGCAGTCACCCGGGCGGCGGCCGGACCGGATGCGGGTGCGGACGCCCGTCGTCGCGGCAGCCGATGACGAACGCGCGGCCCGCACCGCAGAGTTGGCCGGCACCGGCGGCCGACACCGTTGACTCCGGGCACCTGGTCGCGAGCGGTGCGGGTGCGCGTCAGTCGGCGCGCCCCGTGGCCGCCACCGTCACACCCAGGCCGATCAGTGCGAGGCCGCCCGCCCCGCCGATCCCGGACAGGCGGCGCTCCGAGCGGGCGAGCCAGGAGCGGGCCGCCGAAGCGCCCAGGCCCCACAGGGTGTCCGTGATCAGGCCGATGACGACCGGGACCAGGCCCAACGTCATCATCTGGACGGGGAGGTGGCCGGCCGCGTGGTTCACGAACTGCGGCAGCACCGCGGCGAAGAAGACCATGCCCTTCGGATTGGTGGCGCCCACGAGGGCGCCGTCCAGGACCGTCCGGAGATCACCGCGCCGCTCCCCCACCGGGGCGCCCGGGTTCGCCGCGCGCAGGTCCCCGCGGTGCCGGAACGTGTGCACGCCCAGGTAGATGAGGTAGGCCGCGCCGGCCAGCTTCACGGCCGTGAACACCGCCGCCGAACGCGCCACCAGCGCGCCGAGCCCCCAGGCCACGGCGCACACCAGGGCGTAGGAGCCGATCAGGTTGCCGAGGACCGTCGCGAGCGCCGTGCGGCGGCCGTGCGCGAGGGCCCGGCCGACCACGAACAGCACGCTCGGCCCCGGAATCACGATCACCAGTAGCGACATGGCCGCGAACACGAGCACCTTCTCCATCGACACCACCTGTGCAGCACCTCCTCACCGTGCGATCCGGTGGGCATCGAAGCAGATGACGGACCGTCCGCTCCAGGGGCCTCGGCCACTCGGTTCGCGCCGCGGTCGACGCCACGCCACGCAACCGAACTTAGGCTACCCTAACTTCACTTGGCGTTGAAGGAAGGCATTACCCCACACGAGCGAGGAGCACACCATGGGAAACCTCAGCGGAAAGGTCGCCTTGGTCACCGGCAGCAGCCGGGGCATCGGGCGGGGCATCGCCGAACGCCTGGCCGGGGACGGCGCGCTGGTCGCCGTGCACTACGGCCGCAACGAGGCGGCGGCCGCGGAGACCGCCGCGGCCATCGCCGAGGCCGGGGGCCGGGCGTTCGTCGTGGGGGCCGAACTGGGCGTCCCCGGCGACGTGGACACGCTCGTGGCCGGGTTGGAGACCGGACTGCGCGCCCACGGGGAAGCGGCCCTCGACATCCTGGTGCACAACGCGGGCATCAACATCATGGGGCGCCCCATCGAGGTCCTCACCCCCGAGGAGTTCGACCGGATGGTCGCGGTCAACGTCAAGGCGCCGTTCTTCCTCACCCAGCGGCTGCTGCCCCGCCTGCGCGACGGCGGCCGGATCGTCAACATCTCGTCCGTCTCCACCCGCATCGCCTCGGCCCACGGCATCGGCTACCCGCTCACCAAGGGGGCGTTGGAAGTCTTCAGCCAGACCCTGGCCAAGCACCTAGGCCCCCGCGGGATCACCGTCAACGCCGTCTCCGTCGGCTTCACCCACACCGACATGACCGCCGAGGTGCTGGCCGACCCCACCAACCAGGAGCGCAACATCAACCTGACCGCCCTCGGCAGGATCGGCCGGGTCCAGGACATCGCCGACGCGGTCGCCTTCCTGGCCTCCGACGACGCGCGCTGGGTCACCGGCACCAAGCTCGACGTCACGGGTGGCGTCAACCTGTAGCCCGACGGGAGGTCGGTCCGGTCCTGCGGTCGCCCGGACGCCGCTACTCGTCGGAGAGGGTGAGTTTCGGGACCCGCCAGGCCGCGACCAGGAAGGCGACCAGGGTCACGGCGGCGCCGGCGAGGAAGACCAGGCGCATCGAGGCCACGTACCCCTGGAGGAAGGGCAGCGCCGCACCGGGGTCGAGGGCGCGCAGAAAGGCGGAGTCCTGGAGTTCGACGCCGCCGCCGGGGCGCAGCACCCCCGCCAGGGCGTGCGCGTTGTCGGGCCGGGCGAGCAGTCGGCCGTAGGCGGGGTCGTGCCGGGCCGCGGCGAGCCGGTCGGCGATGTGGCCGGCCGCCGTGCTGAACAGGATCGACAGGAAGGCCGCGGCGCCGATCGTGCCGCCGTTGGAGCGGAAGAAGTTCACCGACGCGGTGGCCGCGCCCATGTCGGTGCGGGGTATCTCGCACTGCGCGAGCGTGGTGAGCGTCTGCATCGACGCGCCGAGCCCCGCGCCCATCAGGGCCATGCCGACCATCGCGTGCCACAGCGGACTGTCCTCCCGCAGGGTGGCGAAGACGATCATCGCGGCGGTCAACGAGCCGGCACCGGCGACGAGATGGGCCTTGAACCGGCCGGTGCGGGCGATCAGCCGCCCCACCAGCAGCGTGATCGCGAGGTTCGCGGCGACCGTGGGGAGGGTGGCCAGACCGGCCGCCATGGGCGTCATGCCGCGGACGAGCTGGAGGTAGAGCGGCAGCGTCGTCATCGCGCCGAACATGCCGATGCCGACGACGAAGTGCAGCCCGACGCCGAGCCGGAAGGTGCGGATGCGGAACAGGCGCAGCGGTATCAGTGCGGCGTCCCCCATCCGTCGTTCCACCACGACGAACGCGGCGAGGCCCAACCCGCCGATCGCGTAGGCCAGCAGTGCCTGGGGCGCGTCCCACCCCCAGGTGCGGCCCTGTTCGGCGACGGTCAGCAGCGGCACCAGGCCGACGGCGAGGGCGAGCGCGCCGGGGTAGTCGAGCCGGTGCCGCACCGGCCGGTGGGGGAAGCGCAGCACGCGGACGATCGCCACGGCGGCCGCGGCGGCGAGCGGCACGTTGATCAGGAAGATCCAGCGCCAGCCGGCGATGCCCAGCAGCGTGGCCTGGTCCGCGAACGCGCCGCCCACCAGCGGTCCGACGATGCTGGCGCCGCCGAAGACGGCCATGAAGTAGCCCTGGTAGCGGCCCCGTTCGCGCGGGGTGGTGATGTCGGCCACGATCGTCATCGCCAGGGATATCAGTCCGCCGCCGCCGATGCCCTGGACCGCGCGGAACGCCGCGAGTTCGTAGATCGATCCGGCCGTGCCGCACAGCAGTGAGCCGACCGTGAACAGGGCGATCGCGGCGAGGTACACGGGTCGGCGGCCGTGGAGGTCGGAGAGCTTGCCGTAGAGCGGGGTGGCGAGGGTGGCGGTGATCAGGTACGCGGTGGTCACCCATGCCTGGGCCGTGAGTCCGTGCAGGTCGTCGGCGATGGTCCGCAGCGCGGAGGAGACCACCGTCTGGTCCAGTGCCCCGAGGAACATGCTGAGCACCAACCCGGACATGACGGCGGTGATCTGCCGGTGGCTGAGCCGCGCGGGTGCGTCCCCGGCCGTGCCCTGCTGTCGGGCGTCGGAGAAGGTCACGTGTGGTCCTTGGGGGGTGGGTGGTTGGGGGATCGGGGAGGGGCCGGGTGACGGAGCTGGCTCGCGTCACCCGGCCCGTTGGCCGAGCGGTTACCCGGCGATCCCTTCCAGGTCGGTGACCGCCCGCTCGACGCCCGGCAACGTCAGCATCGCCAGTTGCGCCGACCGGGCCCGCGCCCGGGGGGCGGGGTCGGCGAGGAGTTTGCGGCAGGTGTCGGCGATGCCGGCCGCGCTGCGGTCGGTGAGGTGACGGCCCAGGCCCAGCTCCTCCACGCGGTCCGCGTTGGCGTACTGGTCCCCGAAGTGCGGCAGGACCGCCAGCGGCGTCGCGGTGCGCATCGCCTCGCGGATGCTGTTGAAACCACCGTGGGTGAGGAAGAGGTCGACGGACTCCAACAGCAGCGGCTGCGGGACGCGTTCGACGACGTGCACGTGCCCCGGCAGGCCCGTGGTGTCCAGCGGCATCCCGGACGTGGACACGACGACCGTGCAGTCGTCGAGCTCCGCCACCGCCTCCGCTATCGTGCGCAGGCTCTCGCTGCCGTCCGGCATCTCGATGGGCAGCGGCACCGACCGGCCCCCGGAGCGCTCCTTCAGGACCGGGAGGGCGGTGCCGATCCCGGCGTACACCAGCGGCCGGTCGGTGGGCAGTTGGGCCACCCAATCGGGCAGCACGCCGCGGCGTTCGACGTCCACCGTCTGCCGGTAGGACCACGTCTGGGGCAGGTGCTGGGCGAAGGAGAAGGCGGCCGGTACGTAGTCGACGCGACCGTGCGGGACGACGGACAACGGGTCGTCGTGCACGGGCAGTTCCAGCTCGGCGCGTCGCTCGTTGAGCTGGGGCAGCACCTCGGCGGGGTCCAGGATGTTGCTGAAGCCGGAGGGCGTCGGAAGCTGCGGAACGCCCAGCAGCTCCGCGGTGAGCACGGCGCCCATGTCCATGCCGTCCCGCAGGATCAGGTCGGGGCCGAAGTCGCGGGCGAGGGGCAGCAGGATGTCCAGGTGCGGTTTGATGCCCGGACCGGCCACGCTGCGCAGCATCAGCCGGTTCAGCTGCGCCATCCGCTCCGTCTCGTCGGTGGTTGCCTGGAGGTCGGCGAGGTAGGGCGCCAGTTTGGCGGTCGGGTCGAATTCCGGCAGGACGGCCTGTACTTGGACGTCGTCGTCACGGAAGACGGGGGCCAGGACGTCGGTGGTGACGACCAGCACCTGATGTCCGGCCTCGGCGAGGGCCCGCAGGAGGGGCAGCTGGGCACGCCCGTGGGAGGGGCTGCCGAGCGTGGTGCACAGAACCCGCATGGCGGGAGCCTTTCTCTAGGGATTTCTTCGTTGCTGGGGAGGGGGCGCGGCCGGCCGGCCGGAGCGGTCCGTGGACGCGTCCGGACGCGAGCGGAACACCGGCCGCCGCACGATTCACGCCACCCGGGCCGGCGCCGCAGTGCGTCCGATGCCCTGCCAGCTCAGCCCGGCCCGGGCGAGCCGGTCGGCGTCGAGCAGGTTGCGGAAGTCGTGGACCTCGTGGCCGGCCATCCGCGCGGCGATCGCGGCCCAGTCGAGGTCGCGCAATTCAGGCCACTCGGTGAGGACGACGCAGGCCGCGGCCCCGTCCGCCGCCCGCACCGGATCGTCGACGAGGTCGACCAGATCGCTCAGGTCGGGCCGCTCCTCGCGCAACGCCGGGTCGTACGCGGTGAGTTCGGCGCCCCGCTCGCGCAGCAGCCGGGCGACGGCGAGCGCCGGCGAGTCGCGCAGGTCGGAGGTGCCGGCCTTGAACGTCAGGCCGTACAGGGCGATCCGTACGCCGCGCAGCGAGCCGTCGGTGCTGCCGCACGCGGCGGTGACGCGCTCGACGAGCTGGCGCTGGTGGGTGACGTTGGTCTCGATGGTGGCGCTGAGCAGGGGGAAGTCGACGCCGGCCTGGTCGCACGCGGTCAGCAGGGCGTGGGTGTCCTTGGGCAGGCAGGAGCCGCCCCAACCGGGCCCGGGCCGCAGGAACGCGGAGCCGATCCGCGGATCGCGTCCAATGCCCTCGGTGACGTCGCTGATGTCCGCGCCGAAGCGCTCGCAGACGGTGGCGAGGTTGTTGGCGAAGGACAGCTTCATCGCGAGGAAGAAGTTGGCCGCGTACTTGGTCAGTTCGGCACTGGCCGGATCGGTGAGCACCAAGGGGGCGTCGAGTCCGGCGTACAGGTCGGCCACCCGCCGGGCGGCGTCCTGGTCGGCGGCGCCGATCACGATGCGGTCGGGGTGCAGGAAGTCGTGGACGGCACGGCCCTCGCGCAGGAACTCGGGGTTGCTGACCACCGCCACGTCCGGCCGGCCGAGCAGCGCGGCGACCCGCTCGCCGGTGCCGACCGGCACGGTGGACTTGTTGACGACGACGCAGCCGGTCGGCAGCACGTCGCGGATCTGGCCGGCGACGGCCTCCACGGCGGCGAGGTCGGCCGCGCCGCCCGCGCCCATGGGCGTGGGCAGGCACAGGAACACCACCTCGGCCTCGGTGACGGCGGCGGCGGTGTCGCCGGTGAACTCCAACAGGTCGGCGTCCAGGGCGTCCCGGACGGTCCCGGGCAGGTCGGGTTCGAGGATGTCGACCCGGGCCTGGCGCAACCGCTCGACCTTGTTCGGGTCGGCGTCCGCGCAGACCACGCGGTGGCCGAGCGAGGCCAGGCAGGCTCCGGTGGTCAGTCCGACGTATCCGGTTCCGATCACGGCAACGCGTCGAGCAGGCACAGCAGATCACCACTTCCGATCGTGGGGGGTGCACGCGTGCGGCGGCTGTGGCGGTGCGCGGGTCAGCGCGCGCCGCCGCGCCGTGCGGGCGGACCTGGCACGGGTCGAACCCGTCGGCACCGCCCCGGCATGGCAAGCACTCAAGTCATCAATCGTTGAACTGGTTCAGGTATGTCATGTGGCCCGAATAGAAGTCAACGACTGATGACATTGGCCGGTGACTTTGAGACAGTCGCCGCAGACTGGAACATGGGCGCATGACGCACGGGGCGCGGACGACGGAGGTGCAGTGACGTGACAGGAGTGCAGAACGGCGGGACGGCAAAGGTGGTGGCCCGAAGGCGCTCGGCCTCGGCCACCCGTACCGCGCTCAGGGCCGCCGCGTCCTTCCGCTTCGGCAAGTTCGGCTACGAGGGCACCAGCGTGCGCGACATCGCGGGCGACGTGGGGGTGGACGCCGCACTCGTCTACCGCTACTTCGGCTCGAAGGAAGCGCTGTTCAACGACGTGGCCTGCACGGGCAAGATGTTCGAGCCGCTGCTACAGGAGCCGATCGAAGCGATCCCCGACTGGTTCTGCGCGCTGCTCATGGGCGCGCCGACGGAGGGCGACTTCCCGCACCCGGTGCTGACCGTGTTGCGGTCCAGTGGCCGCGACGAGGCGGTGGGGCGGTTGCGCGCGGACTACACGGAGGTGTTCACCAAGCGGCTGGCCGCGCGTCTCGGCGGCGCCGACGCGGACCTGCGCGCGGAACTCCTGGCGGCCTGGATGCTCGGCACCAGCCTGATGCGCACGGAGATCCGCCCGCCCGCCCTGGCGTCGGTGCCGGACGCCACGCTGGAGCGGTACTTGCGGGCCGGCATCGAGGTCCTGTTGGCCCCGGCACCGGAGGACGACGACGGGTCGGCCGGCGCCGCGGACGGCGAGTGCCCCGCGTCGGCGCGGTTCCCCTGCGGCGCCGACGCCCACGAGGAGCCCGACCGGCCCGCGGAGCACGGGGCGTACGAGCCCTGCGCCCGCGACCACGCGGGAGTCCGGCACGACGGTTGTCCCGACAACTGCCCGATTGGCCGGGACTGACCGGCGCCACCCCGCACCCCCGTGCTCCCCCCTGCACCACCCCACCCCCTGAGTCCCCGACCGCTCCGTCTCCCGGTCCGCGCCGCGGCCACCGCGCCCCCGCCCTCCCGATCGTCCACTTCCGGACGATCTCCGCCGTCCCGCGCCCGCCGCCGAGCGGGCCACCGCACGACTGCCCACTCACGGTGATTCGTGTGCGGTAGAATTTATCCACGTAGATAAATTCGGAGAGCGGAAGGCCCATCGTGCGGACCGGGAAGACAGCGCAGCGGACGTCCACCAACGCGGCCCGCAGGGCGCAGATCGTCGAGGCGACGATCGACACGATCGCCGAACTCGGCTACGCCAAGGCATCGTTCGCGAAGATCACCGAGCGGGCGGGGCTGAGCAGCCCCCGGATGATCTCGTACCACTTCACCGACAAGGACGATCTGATGCACCAGATCGTGCGGGAGGTGTTCACGACCGGAGCGGCGTACATCGGCGAACGGATGGCGGCCGAGGAGACCGTGGCCGGCAAGCTGCGGGCGTACCTGGAAGCCAATGTGCAGTTCCTGCGCGAGCATCCGCGGGCGATGCTGGCGCTGACGGAGATCGGTCCGCACGTGCGCGATGCGGACGGACGGCCGTACACCCAACAGGGCGCGCAGGAACCCAGCGTCCGCGGACTGGCGGAACTGCTGGCGTCCGGCCAACGCAGCGGCGAGTTCCGCGACTTCGACGTCCGCTCCATGGCGGTGATGATCCGCGGTGCCGTCGACGCCGCGGCGCAGCGGCTGCGAGGCAAGCCCGGACTGGACTTCGACGCCTACGCCCACGAGGTGGTCACCGCGTTCGACCTCGCCACCCGCTCCGGCTGACTCCACCGCCCGGCCCCTCCGCAAGTCCACGTTCAGGAAGGTTGTGTTGTGGCAGAAAGCTCCGGCGCGCAGCGCCCCGCACGGTCCGGCGCGGCGTTCAGCCGCCTCTTGCTCGGCCACGTCGTCGTCCCGCTCGCCCTGTTCTACGGCCTGCGTTGGCTCGGCGTGAACCAGTTCCTCGCCCTGCTGGCCGGGGCCGTGCTGCCGACGGCCGGCATGGTCCGCGGCTTCGTCACCGAACGCCGGATCGGCGGGTTGTCGCTCTTCGTGCTCGGGACGATGGGCCTGACCGTCGCGATGTCCTTCGTCACCGGAAGCCCGCGGCTGCTGCTGATCCGCAACGGATGGGGCATGGCCGCGCTCGGTGTCTGGATGCTGTGCACGCTGCTGTCCAGGAGGCCGTTCCTCTACGAGGCGACCCGGATCGTCGTCGACGAGGACGCACGACGGGCGCTACAGGACGCGTGGGACCGCCATCCGGCGTTCCGTCGGATGCTGTGGATCTGCAGCGCCTTCTGGGGCGTCGCCTGCCTGGTCGACAGCGCGGGACGGGTCGTCATGGCGATGACCCTGCCGGTCGACCTGGTTCCGCTGCTCGACGACGTGCTGCTGGGCGTCACCGTGCTGGCGATCCTCGCCTTCCAGCGCTTCTTCGGGCGCGCCTTCCTGCGCCGCAACGGGCTGCGCAGCCGCGGCCTGGTCGTCACGCCCCTCGCCACCACCGGGCCGTCAGCATGACGACTGGTCCCGCCGGCCGCGCGGTGGTGCTGATCACTGGCGGCGGCTCGGGCATCGGAGCAGCCACGGCGCGCCGGCTGACCGGCCGGGGGTGGCGGGTGGCCGTCGTCGACCTCGACGGCCCCCGCGCCACGGCGGTGGCCCAGGAGTGCGGTGGTCTCGCCGTCGTCGCCGACGTCGCCTCGCCCGACGACAACCAACGCGCCATGGCGCGCACGGTGGCGGAGTTCGGCCGACTGGACGCGGCGGTGCTCAATGCGGCGGTCGCCGGCCGTTGCGGACTGGACGACTTCACCCCGCAGCGCTACCGGGACACGATGGGCACCGATCTGGACGGCGTCGTCTACGGCCTGCACGCCGCCCTCCCCTGGCTGCGTCGGGGCGGTGGCGGGAGCCTCGTCGTCACCGGCAGCATCGCGGGGCTCACCGGCTCGCCCGACGTGTTCTACGCCATGGCCAAGCACGCCCTCGTCGGGCTGGTCCGTTCGGCCGCGCCGCGCCTGGAAGCAGACGGCATCCGCCTCAACACCGTCTGCCCCGGGCTGGTGGACACGCCCGCCCTCGCGCCGGTACGCCCCGCCCTGCGCGCCCGCGGACTGCTCCTCGCCGACCCGGACGAGGTGGCCGCCGCCATCGGGACGGTCCTCGACGACGACCGCACCGGTCGGGTCTGGACCGTCCAGGCCGGCCGCCCCGCCGCGCCGGTCGACGAGCCGACGGTGCCGCTCGCGACCCGGGAGGAGCGACGACCCTGACCCGGTTCCCGCCGCCGCCCGCCCCCTCGTCCGTCAGAGGCAGTCCGGGTGGCCCCAACCGTGCGGACCCTTGGCCACCTTCGTGCCGGCCTCGTAGGCCCCGCGGCACGTGCCGCAGTGGCCGGGGAACTTGGCCTTGATGGTGGCGCCCTTCCCGGTGCGCCGGGCCGGCTTGGCCGGTGCGCCCGCTCCGCCGCCGGGCCGTTGCAGCGCTTCGGCCCGGGGCTCCGGAACCGTCAGGTCCCCCCGGGAGGTGCCGGCGGCCTGCTGGGTCACGGCGGCGGTGCTGGCCGCCTGGTCGGCGATGGCGTTCAACGGGTCGCCGTCGACCTGGTGCGCCGGCACGTAGCGGAACTCCACGGCGCGGCCGTCCAGCAGCGCGTCGATGCGCACCACGAGCTCACGGTTGGCGACCGGCTTCTTGGACGCCGTCAGCCAGCCGTTGCGCTTCCAGCCGGCGATCCATTTGGTCACCGCGTTCATCGCGTACTGGGAGTCCATGCGGACCTCCAGCGGCAGAGCGGGGTCGGTGGCTTCCAACAGCTCGGCCAGGGCGGTCAGTTCGGCGACGTTGTTGGTCGCGGTACCCAAGGGGCCGGCCTCCCAGCGCGTGGGGTTCCCCCCGGCGTCGGCGGTGACCCAGGCCCAGGCGGCACGCCCCGGATTGCCTTTGCTGGCCCCGTCACAGGCAGCGATGATGCGTTCGGACATCCCCTGATCATGCCACGTCCGACGGCGGCCGAGCCACGTCGCACCCACAGCGAGTAGACACTGTCTACTCGACGCTGGTAGACAGCGTCTATGCAGAGTGAGAATTCCCTTCGGGAGCGCCTCGTCGACGTCGGAGTGGAGCTCGTCCTGACGGAGGGTTCCGCGTCGCTCGGACTGCGTGAGATCGCCCGCCGGGCAGGCGTGTCGCACGGGGCACCCCGTCGCCACTTCCCCACGCACCACGCCCTGCTCTCCGCGATCGCCCACCGCGGCTTCGCGGACCTCGGCGCCGAGTTCACCGTCGCGATCGACGGTGCGACCACGCCGCGCGCCCAGGTGCAGGCCGTGGCCCGGGCCTACGTCGGGTACGCGCTGGAGCGGCGCGGCATGTTCGAGTTGATGTTCCGCCACGACCTGCTCGACAGCTCCCGGCACGCGTCCGACCCGGCACGGCTGCGGGAGTCGACCCTGCCGCTCTTCGCGCGCCTCGTCGCCCTCGTCACCGCCTGCCGAGCGGAACGGGACCGGGGAGCGGAAGAACCGCCCACCGTCACGGCCGCCGCCCTGTGGTCCAACCTGCACGGCGTCGCACAGCTGTGGACGTGGGGCAGCCTGCAACTCGTGCTCGAAGCCGAACCACCCGGCGCCGCGCAGCACGACGCCGGACCGGAACGGCCCGCCCGGCTCGACCCGCTCGACCGACTCGTCGCGCGGGTGCTCGACGCGCACCTGGGTCCGGTGGGCCCGTGACCGCTCCCCCGCGGTGGCACGCCGCACTGCTGGTCAGCGTGGCCGGTGCGATGCTCGTCGCCCTGGACGGGACGGTACTGCTGGTGGCGCAACCCCGCCTGCAACACGATCTCGGCGCAGGCGTGGCACAGGTCCAGTGGACGAGCACCGGCTATCTGCTCGCGGTGGCCTCGCTCCTCGTCATCGCCGGACGCCTCGGGGACCGGTACGGGCACCAGCGGGTCCTCTTCACCGGGGTGCTCGGCTTCGGGGCCGCCTCGGCCGGCATCGCGCTCGCACCGTCGATCGGCTGGGTGATCGGTCTGCGCGCCGCCCAGGGCGTGTGCGGCGCGCTGCTGCAACCGGCGACCCTGGCGTTGTTGCGGCTGACCTACCCGCCGGACCGGCTCGGGACGCCGGTCGCGCTCCGCACCAGCGCGATCGCCGTGGCCGCCGGAGCCGGCCCGGTCCTCGGCGGCCTCCTCGTCGTGCACCTGGGCTGGCGGGCCGTGTTCTGGGTCAACGTGCCCGTCGCGGCGCTGATCGCCGCACTCGCGCTGACCGTCCGCCCGCCGGCAGCCCGTCCGGCAAGCACGCCGCGGCTCGACCTCACCGGCGCCGCGCTCCTCGCGACCGTGCTCGTCCTCCTGGTCCGCGCCCTGGTCGGCGTACCGGAGCACGGTTGGACCGCCGCACCCACGCTCTCGGGACTGGCGGCCGTCGTGGTCCTCGCCGTCGTGCTCGTCGGGTACGAACGCCGCAGCGCGGACCCGGTCGTGCCGCGTGCCGTGGCGCGGTCCGTACCGGTGACGGCGTCGATGGCGCTCCTGCTCGCCGCCTCCGCCGGCCTGTTCGGCGCGCTGTTCACGGCCACGTTCTACCTCCAGGACGTGTTGCGCCTCGACCCGCTCGGCAGCGGCCTGCGGGTCCTTCCGCTGACCGCCCTGATGGTCCTCGGGGCGCCCCTCGCCGCGGCGGCGCTGCGTCGCCACGGCCCGCGTCGCAGCGCGCTGACCGGAACGGCCCTGCTCGCCCTCGGCATCGCGGGACTGTCCCGACTCGACCCGACCGGCACCTGGTGGGCCATGGGCGCGGCCTTCGCCGCGATGGGCGCGGGGTTCGCCACCGTGATGGTCACCGCCACGGGCACCGTAGTCGGTGACGCACCACCCGGCTGCGCGGGGGTCGTCGGCGGACTCAAGCAGACCGCCATGAACATCGGTCCGACCCTCGGCATCGCCGTCGCCGCCAGTGCGACCGCAACCCCCGCCCACGGTTCGGCCGGCACCGCCGCCGCGTTCGCCGGAGCGATGGGTACCGCCCTGCTGCTCCTGGCCGGCTGCGTGGCCCTCGGCCTCCTCCCGGCTGCGCTGCTGCCCCGGCGGCCCGGCGGTCGAGCGAGCCCCGAGGAACCCGCCCCAGGCAGTGTTGCGGAAGAGGCCGCGCCGCCCGTCAAAGAGGCGACGGCTGCCTCCAGTTGAGCGATGGGGGCGGACGCGACGTAGGACGGACGGCGGGGCGGGCCCGCCCCGCGGCCCGGTGGTGCACGGCGTCAGCTCGCCGGCTGCGTCGTGGGGAAGTCGGCGCTCAACGTCACCCCCTGCCAGGCGTCGAAGTCGGCGCGGAGGGAATCGAGCTTGGCGGTGGCGAGGTCGTACGCGGCCTTGCCCAACAGCAGGCGCAACGGGGGTCGTTCGCCCGTGACGGCGTCGATGACGGCCCGGGCGGCTCGTGCCGGGTCCCCGGGCTGGCGGCCGTAGGTGGCCAAGGTGCCGGCGCGCCGGACGCCCGCGGTGGCGGCGTAGTCGTCGAGGGTCGTGGCGGACTGGCGCATCGAGGGACCGGACCAGTTGGTGCGGAACGCGGCCGGCTCCACGATCGTCACGTTGATGCCCAACGGGGCGACCTCGGCGGCGAGGGACTCGGACAGGCCCTCCACGGCGAACTTGGTGGCGTGGTAGTAGCCGGTGGCACCGAAGCCGACCAGGCCGCCGAGTGAGGAGACGTTGACGATGTGGCCGGCGCGGCGGTCGCGCATCAGCGGCAGGACCGCCTTGGTGGTGTTGACCAGGCCGAAGACGTTGGTGTCGAACAGGGCGCGCACCTCGTCGTCCGCGCCCTCCTCGATGGCGGCGAGGTAGCCGTAACCGGCGTTGTTGACCAGGACGTCGATCTGCCCGAAGGCGGCCTGTGCCTGGGCGACGGCCTTCGCGATCTGCTCGTCGTCGGTGACGTCCAGCGCCAGGGCGACGGCTCGTTCCCCGTGCCCGCGCACCACGTCGGCGAGCTGGTCGGGGTCCCGGGCGGTGACCGCGGCACGCCACCCGCGCTCCAGCACGGCGCGGGCCAGGGCCCGGCCCAGGCCGGAGGAGCAGCCGGTGATGAACCACACGGGGGAATCGGGAGAATCGGGGGAGGTCATGCGGGGATGGGCCCTTCGTCGTGGAGTGCGTCGGGCACGGTGCGGGCCGGGCGCGTACCGGTGCGTGCCCGGCCCGTGGGAAGGCGCCCGGTCCTTCGTGTCCATGCCGACCAACCTAGGGGCGAGCGCCGCAAAGAGGGTGGCCGTGCCACACCCACCCGAAGGCCCCCAACAGGGTCGGAGGCGCCGCCGGCCGGGCGCACGGGCACAGGCACGGATCGGCCGTCCACGGTGACCACGGGCGAGCTGGCCGGCGCACCGTCGACGTCGTGGTCCGGGAAGCAGTCGCCACCAGCACGGATGGGGGGCGCGGTCAGCTGACCGCGCCCCCCATCACGTCGTCGCTCGCATGCCTGGCCTCATCCGGCCGGTGCCCTCAGGTGCCGGTCAAGGGGCGCGGGCAGCTGCTCGGCGCTCGTCAACCGGTGGGCGTGGGCGGCCGGTCGGCCAGGTCGCTCGGCTCGCTCACGGGGGCGGGAGCGGAGCTGAGCGGCACCGCCTGGGACTGTGGACGGCGGCGCGGGCGGGACCACCGCCGCACCATCGGCAGCTCCACCGTCCGGTACAGGATCCAGGCGAAGACGAGGGTGAGGGCCAACCAACCGGTGGCGCGCAGCAACGCCTCGCCGGTGTCCCACTGCTGCCGGCTGCCGTACTTGGCCGGTCCGACGGGCCCGACGACGAGTTGCAGCATGTAGAAGGCGAACGAGATCTCCCCCAGCCACACCATGGTGCGGCCGGCCAGCGGACTGGTCCTGCCCTGCGCATCGGCGTGCGCCCAGCTCGCGACGGTCAGGCCGAGCGGGACGAGCACCGGCAGCACCACGCCGTGGGTGGTGGGGATCCACAGGGACAGCAGGTAGCCGGGGATCAGGGTGAGGGCGGCCACCCACCGGTTCACGGGAATCCAGCGGCCCGACATGACGATCCGCGCCAACAGGATGCCCAAGCCGAACTCGAAGAGGCGACTGACCGGGACGAAGTAGACGATCCAGAACTGGAGCCAGCCGTACTTCAGCCCCGGCACGGCCAGATGGGGAAGCAGCGTCTCGGCGGCCGTGGCGACCAGCAGCGCGCCGAGCACCATGGCGCCGGCCCACACCCACAGGCGCTCCGGGCGGATCTTCTTGACCAGGCGTATCAGCACCGGGAAGCAGAGGTAGAAGACGAGCTCGACGGAGAGCGACCAGGCCGGGCTGTTGACGCCGTTGAGGACGAGGGGATCCGGCACCCAGGTCTGGACGAGGAACAGGCCGGGCAGGAACTGACCGGCCGTCAGGACCTGTCCGGCGGCCAGTCCCAGCAACAGCGCGGCGACCCAGGTGACGAAGTGCATCGGGTAGATCTTCGTCAACCGGCGGCGCCAGAACCGGGCCGGGCGGTCGCCGTCCCGGGCGGACCAGGTGAGCACGAACCCGCTGAGGAGGAAGAAGAAGGACACCCCGAGGCTGCCGAACATGCCGAGGTAGGTGCTCAGCCCCTTGTTCAGGCTCTGGTCGGTGAACATCCAGGCCGCTGACACATGGGCGATGAAGACCAACAGCGCTGCGACGAACCGCATACCGGTCAAGGAAGGGAGCGCTCTACTGCGTTGGGGAGGACTTGCGTCCAACATGTGCGGATCCTCTCGAAGAGGTTGGGGACGGGGAGTAACGAGCGGGCGGCACATCGCTCCGCGTCGGCGGCGGTCGCGCCGTCCACCGCCCCGTCACCCGACACCCACCGGACTCCCGGCCGCGCACCGCCCGCGGGGAGGACGGGGGAGGCTGCGAAGGAGATAACCAGGGGAGCACCGGCACCGGCGTGCGCCACGCCTGATGGGGGAACTCGCTGACGACGCGGGCCGGGACGACCCCCACCTCCCACGTCGTGCAATCGCTCGCGTTCGCACCGTCCGAAACCCGTCCGGTGGGCAGCGAGATCGTCATGCGGCGAAGTAACGCACAGGCCGAAAGTGATCGCCACCGAATTTACCGCGGAATGGGCTGAGTTGGGGCTGGACCACACGATCCAACGGGCCGCCGCGTCCGCGAACGCGCTTCCGCGAACGTCACAACCCCGCTGGACCAGCGCAAACGGCACGATCCACGGCGGTTCGACGGCACCGGAACCGGGACGTGGCGCTCCGTCGTCCGCACTGCCGCGGCGTGCGGCACCGGCGCGGCGCCCGCAGGCGCACGGCGCGATCGGGTCGGGTGGTTTCCGGACAGCGGCGCCGGCACCGCGGACGACGTCGCGGGACGCGCGGGCGGCTTCTGACACTCCGTTCCCGGAACGCCCCGCCCTGGCCTTCGTAGGCGGCGGCACCGGCACCACAGCGTGGGGGTTCCGGCCGGTGCATGACCGGTCGCGTCTCGCCGCATTTCTACGAAAGGACACGGTCGTGGCGTGAACTCCCCATATGAGCAATGACCGCTCTCGTGGCGATCGTTGATCAATTCCGGACGTTGCTTGAATTTGACCTTCCGCTTAAAAAACTGGCGTGTGCAGTACGTGAAGGCTCTGGAATGTGGTTCTCGATACCACGTGCGAGCGTGCAATCTAGTGCGTGGCGGGAGTCGCTCAAGGGTTCCGCCGCAGTGCACCACGCATTGCACGCCACCACGAAGGAAGAAGGACGCTCATCATCATGAGCAACACCTCCGGCATTGAGACCCGTGAAATAGCCGACGACGACCTCGACAACGTCGCGGGTGGTCTCTCCGTCAGCGGCTCCCTGAACGGCCTGACCGCGAACTTCGCCCCGGGCCCGAACGGCATTCCGATCCTGACCGGCGGCTCCATCAAGTCGGTCAGCCTCACCGTCTCGGACATCCCGCTGGGCCCGATCGGCGGCTGAATCACCACCTGCGGCTGAGGCGCGGCTTTCACCCGGTGCTCAGCCGAAGGGTCCGCAGACCGCCCCCGGATGACGTGGGGTGATTCGGGGCCCAATGCGGCGTCGGCCTTCAAGACCTCGATGTGGTCTTGAAGGCCGACGTCGTCGTATGCGTCACCGCGTCCGCGCGAAGCCACCACCGCGACGCCCGGTCCGCGAACTCCGAGGTGCGGTGCCGGTATCGACGCAAGCCGTCACTCATCGAGGACACCGCGCGGAAGAAGGTTCCGGCCGAGCGGGGCCGGAAGAGTTCCGGGATTTCGGCCGGGCTGAGGAATTTCGACGTCGAGCCTGCCGGCAACGAATCCAAACGCGATTGCCGTACCGCAAATACCCACGCCGAACCGACGACGTGGGCGCAATACCAACCAGCCCATCAACGACGCGACTTCCCCATCAATGCCTTCCCGGACCGGGACGTCATGTAAGGGGGTCGCCGCGATGAGCCGTCGAAAGGAATGAGGGAATAAGGAAGTAAGGGAAATTGATCGGCGGGTGTCGACATGGCCGCGGGGGTTTTCCAGCCGCGGCTCCGAACGCGCGATACGGCCGCCGTGCCACGAACGGTCCGGCCCGGCTAACGGGAAGGGACGCCGGACCTCAGTTGTCGACGTACTTCCGCAACACGGACTGGTAGTCGGCGAATTCGGGCTGGGTGTGGAGCTGGTCGGTGCCGCGCTTGAGGTAGACCAGTCCCGGGCAGTTGGGTTGCCGGCTGCCGAGCAGGTGTTCGCTGCCGAGCTTCTTGCCGGTCCTGGCCTCGTACACCGTGACGTCGTACACGCCGCGGTACAGCTTGATGCTGTCCGAGGTGAACTTGCAGTCGGTCAGGAACTCGCCCTCGTCGGGAGAGTCGAGGCAGGCGATGAGCTGCACCCGGTGCGGGTCGAGGCCGTTCCCGCTCCAGTAGTCCGCCGTGCCGGAGGTCGGGAAGACCTGCTGGGGCGAGCCGGACTCGCTGACCGTGAACATCGCGACGGGGTGCGGGCCCGCACCGGTGTGCTCGGCCGTCTCGGGGAAGTACTTGCGGGCGAGGCCGCTGCCGCAGCCCATCTCCAGGTCGGAGACGCGATGGATCGCCTTGTCGTTGGCCTTCGGTTCGAACATCACCCAGTAGACGCCGTAGCCCACGGCCAGCACCGTGACCAGCGCGGTCGCCCGCAGGAGCAGGGTCCGCTGCCCGCGCCGTTGCGCCCCCTCGTCCCGCGCGCCCGGGCCGCCGGCCCTGCGCCTGGTTGCCACGGCGTACCCGACGTAGAGCACCGGGGCCGCCGCCACCACGACGAACAGGAGGCCCACCAACGGGTTTCCGCCCTTGAAGGCGATCACCGAGAAGAGCACGGCGATGCCGATGAGCAGAACCATCAGCTTGGCCATGGACACACCTTTCCTTGGGGCCCGCTACGGGCCCGACCCAACGACGACGAGGAACCCGCCCCGTCGATGCGGCGTCGAAGCCGCGACAGGAACTCAACAGCCTGATGCGGGGCGGCTGTCGGGACGGTCCGCCCGGTCCCGCACACCCGCCCCCCCGGTCCGCCCGCAGCCGATCCCGCTACGGGCAGCAACGACCAGCGCGCGGACTCCCGCCGTCCGCGCCGCTGTCGTCAACCGTCCGTCACTGCTGTCGAGGGTCGGTCGGGTCCGCTCCGCCGGCGTCCGGACGCGCGTCGCGAGGAGCCGACGCGGCCGCTGCCTCTCGGGCCGCCCGGCGCCTGCGGGCGGCGGCGCCCAAGGCACCGGCCAGGACGATGAGTCCACCGGCGAGAGCACCGGAAACCAACTTGTGCAACAGATCGTCCATGGGAGCCCCGTTCGTTCCTTCACTACGCGCGCGTCTTCCGGACAGGAGCCGGGAGACGGATGGGCGACTGCGTGTCCCGCAGGTCGCTGCACCACTGTCCCGGACGGCGTTGAAATGCCGATGAAAGATCGATGAAGGCGGCGGACGGAGTGCCCGACGGGGACGCACGGCGGGCGGTGACGCTCGTCAGCCATGTTCGGAAGGTCGCGGTGGCGCGGCGCTTCAGCGAGATCGTCGAGGGGCATCCTCACCGTCGGGCGGACGCTCAGCCGAGACCGCCCGGCAACAGCGACGCGACCGAACCGAGTTCACGCAGGAGGACTTCGTGCGGCAGGACGAGAGCAACGAGCACGGCCAGGACGGCGGCGCGGGCAGCGGGAGCGACGGCGGGACGGGCCCCGTGGCCCCCGACGCCGAGGCCCGTGCCCGTCGTTCCGCCAGTTTCCTGATCGACGAGGCCCTCGGCTTCCTCTACCCCGCCGCCCTGCGCGCGGCAGCCGACGTGAAGGTCGCCGACCACCTCGTCGACGGCCCCCGCTCCCCCGCCGACCTCGCCGCCGCGACCGGCACCCACGCCCCCAACCTGTACCGGGTCCTGCGGCTCCTGGCCACCCGGGGCGTGGTGGCGGAGGACGAACAGGGCCGGTTCGCGCTGACCGAGGCCGGCCAGGCACTCCGCAGCGACGCCCCGTACTCCGCCCGCACCGCCGTCCTGATGCTGACCGACCGCACCATGTGGCTGCCCGGCAACGAGATGAGCCGCTGCCTGACCGAGGACACCTCCGCGTTCGACGCCCTCTTCGGCATGCCGTTCTTCGAGCACTTCGCCCAGGACGAGCGGACCGCCGCCGTCTTCCACGTGGGCATGGCCGCGATGTCCGACGCGGAGAACGCGCCCATCGCCGCCGCCTACGACTTCCCGGCCACCGGCACGGTCGTCGACGTGGGCGGCGGCCACGGCGGTCTGCTGCTGGAAGTGCTGCGCCGGCACCGGGGACTGGACGGCGTCCTCTACGACCAGTCACACGTCCTGGCGGGGCACCGGCTGGCCGCCGAGGAAGCGGTGGCGGGGCGGTGGGCGGTGGCGGACGGCGACTTCTTCGCCGACGTGCCGCCCGGTGACGTCTACCTGATCAAGCGGATCCTGCACGACTGGGACGACGAGCGCAGTGCCGTCGTCCTCGCCAACTGCCGCCGGGCGCTGCGGCCGGGCGGCCGGATCCTGATCGTCGACGCGGTGGTGCCGCCGGGCAACGCCCCCCACCAGGCCAAGGCACTGGACCTGATGATGATGGCCTCGCTCGTCGGCCGCGAACGCACCGAGGCGGACTTCGCCGCGCTCTGCGAAGCGACGGGCCTGCGCCTGTCCCGCGTCGTGCCCACGCCCACGGTGCTCTCCGTGGTGGAAGCGGTGGTTGCCTGACCGGCAGCGTGCGCGGGCCCGTCGTCCCACGTGCAGCCAGCTGACTGGCGGTCGTGGCGAAGCGGCGGGGCACGGCGGTAGGTTGCCCCTGCTCCTGCCGCTCGGTGGGAGACGAGCGGGGAAGGGACGGGGTGGCGCATGCTGTTCTCGCGCAAGGCGGGGAGTTCGGAGCGCGGGCTCGGGTTCGATCTGGTGCGGCGCGGCTACGACCGTGCGCAGGTCGATGCGTACGTCGAGGGCCTGTCCCAGGCAGGGGCGACCGTCCCCCCACCCGCATTCGACGTGGCGCGCCGGGGCTACGACCGGCAGCAGGTCGACGCCCACGTCGCGGAGCTGCTGGCGGGCCGGGGCTCGGGAGCCTGACCAGCACCCTGCCCGAGGTGCGCCTCAACCGGCGGCGGTGCGGAGCGCGGCGGCGCCCAGGCAGCGGCGGTGCACGCCGGCGCCACGTCGCCCTACGGCCCGTTCACTCGTTCTCGCGGGCGCGGGCGTAGTGGTGGGAGAACCGTTCCAACGGGTCTCCCTCGGCGTTCCACGGCCAGGGGGTGGCCAGGCCGCCGGTGGCGCGCAGAGTGTGCGCGGCCTCGCTCGGCCGGGCGGCCTTGATCAGCGCGTAGGCGAGCAGGTTGAGGTCGGCGAGTGCCTGGGCGTGGCCGAGGTAACCGGGGCCGGGCCAGTGGTGCGCGGCGTGGTCGAGGGCGGCCACCGCGTCGTGGCGGCGCCAGAACTCGCCCGCGCCGAGGGCGGTCACCCCTCCAGGGCCCATGCTCCGCTGGTGGTTGCGGACGAGGGCGGTGAGTTCCAGTCCGGCCGCGGGGGCGGTCGGGGGCATCGCGGCGCGGACGGTGTCGAGCAGGTCCAACACCTGGCTGCTGGAACCGCATTCGTCCGGCGAGAGGTAGCCCAGTGCCTGGAGGTGGGCCTCCCGGTTCCACGGGTCGCGGGCCTTGATCTCGCGCCAGATCGCCGCCAGTTCGGCGGACGGACTCCGTTCCAGGCGCAGCGTGGCCAGGTGCACGGTCCAGGGCGTGGGGTCGGCGGGCAGGAGTTCGGCCGCGCGCCGGCAGGTCTCCCGGGTGGCGTCGAGGTCGATGCTGGCGCCCGCCTGGCCGGCTTGCAGCACGTCGGACCAGGCTTCCAGCAGCAGGGCGGCCTGGTAGTGCGGGTTGTGCTGCCGCCAGATTCCGGGCAGGGACCGTCCCGCGGCCGCGGCGAGCACGCGCAGGCGGTGTGCCTTGCGGTCCCAGTCCTCCCCGGCCTCGTCGAGCACCTCCGCCATCAGGGCCATGACGGGCGTGTCGAGCGAGCCGCGGTCCCAACACGTCAGGACGCGCCGCCGGACCCGGCCCAGGGCGGCATCGTCGAGTTCGGGGAGCAAACGGGGACGGCTGCCTTTGCGGCGTCTGAAGACGGGCATTCCGCGGTGGCCTTCCGGATGAGGTGGGGACGGGACGGAGTCCCGGCATCGTACGGGCGTCGGCCGGCTGCGCAACCCGCCGCCCGCACTCCGAGACGCACCCGACACTCAGGCCCATCCGTTTCAGATCCCGGAACATCCTCGTTCCGAACCTTCACCCACCCGGCCCCCGTTTTCAACCAGCTTGTCAGATACTTGTCATTTATTGGTCGATTCTGTGCCTGGTGGACGGCTCGGCTCGGCACGGCCCTGCTCCGGACCCGGGCCAGGCACGATCACCGGCTCCTCCCCCGGGGAGAGCCGGGCGTAGCGCACCGGTCCGGCCAACCGCACCCCGTCCACCACCGGTGACTGCGGGACCTGCCTGCCGAGGGCGACTAGGACCCGGGTGCCGTCGGGGAAGACAGCGGTGACCGTGGCTCCTTCGACCGCGCACCGAACCCGCGGTGGTGGCGCCGCCCCGCCCCGGCCGGTGAGGCCGATCAGGGCCACGTGCACGGTCCGGTCCGCCGCGCGCCGGTCGGTGGCGTAGGGGACGGCCGTGTGGCGACCGAACGCGCTGGTCCCCTGCGCGGTCGCCACGGCCACCTCGGCATGACCGGCCAGGGCGACGAACGTACTGGTCAGGCCGTCGTCGGTGACGGCCTCCGCCCGGTGGCCGACGGTCCGGCACCGGGGTGGCCGCTCCCCTGCCACCTGCCAGCCGCTGGCGTGCAGCGACAGGTGGCGGGGCGCCTCGACCAGGTGCGCGCGCAGTTCGTACGCCCCCCAGACCACGCTCGCGGTCTCGATCTGGGCCGCGGTGTCCGCCTGGCCCGGCCAGAGTGGTCGGTGCCAGGACGCGCCGTAGCGGTCCTGGACGTGCAGCCGGTGGATGCGGGTGCGGCGGGACAGGCCGAGTCGGGGGTGGACGAGGGCGACGTGGTTGTCGGACTGGAGGCGGTGCCTGGCGTCCTGGGCGTGGTGCGGGCCGGTCGCGGTGGAGTAGGCGAACCGTGCGTAGTGCGGATCGCCGTCCGCGCGCGTCAGAGCGTAGCCGCCGCCCACGGCCCCGCCCGGTGCGGGAGGGCTGCTCGCGCGGTCGGCCGTCGCGTAGTTGTCGCTGCCGTGGTTGACGAGTCGGACGATGCCGTCCGCGCGGGTCGCCGAGAGCACGAACCCCGGGGCGGGCAGGGCCCGCATCCGGTCGGCCCGCTCCACCGGCAGTGGTTCTTCCGGTCGGGTCCAGCAGGGGTGGTCGGCCGGCAGGAGGAGCCCGAGGAAGGCCTTGCCGAGCCAGTACGGGGACGCCGGACCGGAGTAGTCCTGCACCAGGGGCGGGTACGGTCCGAACCAGCCGAGGGTGGCGACCCCGTTCCGGTCGCGAAAGCCCCGGTCGACGAAGTGCCGTAGCGCACCGCTGGCCAGTCGTCGGGTCTGGCCCGGGCTGAGGGGAGTGGCGCCGACCAGCGCCCCCATCCACGGAGCGGTCGCCGCCGCGAACCGGTAGATCAGGGACCGCCCTTGGTGCACGGGGGCTCCGTCGGCGCCGAAGAAGAGCGCGTAGTCCGCGAGGAACCGTCGCAACCGCGCGGTGAACACCGGCAGCCGGTCGCCCCGCTGCGCGGATCCCTCCCCCGCCATCAGGGCCCACAGGAGGGGGTAGGTGTGCAGCGCCCAGCTGTTGTAGTGGTCGAAGTTGTCCGCGGTGCGGGCGTTCCCGCCGTCGCGGTACCAGCCGTCGCCGACGTAGAACTCCTCGATGCGCGCCAGGTCGGCGGCCATGACGGCCCGGTCGTGCGGAGCCCCGACGCCGGCCAGGAACTCGCCCACGATCACCCGGAACAGGTGCCAGTTGTTGTCGGGTATGTCCAGGCCCCAGGCACCCTGCAACCAGGCGACGATCCGCTCCCGGACCGCGTCGGGCAGCTGGTCCCACAGCCACGGCCGGGTGAGATGGAGGCCGACCGCGAGGGAGCACGCCTCGACGAGCGTCTGCCGGCACTCCTGGGCGAGGGCCGGCCAGGCTTCGGGGTGCCGGGGGTCCGTGCCGGCGTCGAAGCCCGCGGCGTAGGACCGGAGCAGACCGGCGGGCGCCGCACCTCCACAGCCCGCGGTGCGGAACGCCAACAGCAGGAACGTCCGGGCGAATCCTTCGAGTTGGTCGGAGTCGGGGCCCGAGACGGAGGGGCGTCCGGGCAGCGCGATGCGGGCTCCGGACGGCGAGGCGAAGCGGTGCACGTCCGTCAACAGCCGGTCTGCGAGGGCCAGCCAGTGAGCGCGACCGTATCCGGTGAAGGGCGAGAGCGTGCGGTCCTCGGGCGGCAGTGCCGGGACGGTCCGACGCGTCGGCTGCATGATCCTCCTCGGGACGTCGCGGCCCGGTGGCGGGCCGGGGCGGTGATGTGCTGCTCTGGTGGTGCTGTGCTGCTCTGGTGGTGCTGTGCTCCTGCGCCTCGCAACGAAACGCCCACGCATCGCCCCCGAAGGCAGGCTGATGACGTTGTCCCACACCCGGGAAGAGTCCGACACCCCGCACGAGCCCGCGGTACGGCCGACGAGCGCCGGTCCACGAGAGCTGCGGCTCGCGGTCGTGGGCCTCGGCATGCGGGGAACGCTCGGCAGGCACGTCGCCGAACAGCACCTGCCGGTGCGGGTGGTGGCGGTGTGCGATCCGGTCGCGGCCCGTCGGGCACACGGCCGGGAACAGTACCCGGGTGCCGCCCCCCACGCCGATCACCGCTCCCTGCTCGACGAGGGGCTGGACGGCGTGCTCCTGACGACGCCGGACGACACCCACGAGCAGTTGGCCGTCGACTTCCTGGAAGCCGGCGTAGCGGTGTTCGTCGACAAGCCGTTGGCCATCACCACGGCGGGCTGCGACCGCGTCCTGGAGACGGCCCGACGGACCGGCACCCGGCTCTACGTCGGACACAACATGCGGCACATGCCGGTGGTCCGGACCCTGCGCGAACTGGTCGTCGAGGGCGCCATCGGCGAGGTCAAGGCGGTCTGGTGCCGTCATTTCGTGGGCCACGGCGGCGACTTCTACTTCAAGGACTGGCACGCCGACCGGCGCCGCACCACCGGCCTGCTGCTCCAGAAGGGCGCGCACGACCTCGACGTGATCCACTGGCTGGCCGGCGGCTACACCGTGCGCACGCAGGCGATGGGTGGGCTGACCGTCTACGGCGACGTCACCGCACGGGGCGGGCAGGGCGCGCGGACCCTGACCGACTGGTTCGATCCGGACGCCAACTGGCCGCCCACCCCCACCGGACCCGCAGCGGAAGCGCGGCGAGGGCGCGTCGGACGACGAGACCGGCCACGGCGGTGCGGGCCGCCGACGCCCGGGGCGGGCGGAAGACGTCGGGCCACTGCGCGGGATCCGCCCCGGTGGCCGGGGACGGGCCGCCGGGGGCTGGCACGCGGTCGAGGGGCCGGTGGCAGGTGCCGGTGGCAGGTGCCGGTGGCAGGGGTGTTCATGTCATGCCTTCCTGGGATCGGTAGCGCGGGCGGGCGTGGACCGGTAGGCCGCGCAGGTACAGGGCGATGCCGTGGCGTCGGATCCCCGCGCTGACGGCGGCCGTCGACCACGGGTGCCGCAGGGCGGCCCGCAGCAGCGCGCCGGGAGTGGCCGGGCGGCGGACGCCGCGGACCGTCGCGGTCAGCGGCCGGGTCTCGCCGCGGCGCAGTTGGACGGTCACGTCGAGGCGGGCGCCCGGTTCGGGCAGCCGCATCCGGTAGGAGCCGTCGACGGGGAAGAACGGCGAGACGTAGAACTCCTTGGGCGTCAGCGCCCGTCCCTCCTCGTCGGTGCGCAGGACGTAGCAGTGGCGCTCGCCGTAGGTGTTGTGGACCTCGGCCACCACGCAGACCGGTGCGCCGCCGGCGTCGTGGCACCAGTACAGGGTCAGCGGGTTGAAGACGTGCCCCAGGACGCGGGCGTGGGCGAGCATCACCACCCGCCCGCCGTCCAGGTGGACGTCGTGGGCGGCCAGCAGGCGTTCCAGTCCGGCGCGCAGGGTCCCGGCGGTGCCGGCGAAGTGGTCACGAGCCTCGAAACGGGCCAGTGGGCGCAGCAGCCGCGGCAGCCGCGGCGGGTGGTCGATGTCGATCAGCCACAGGTAGGTGCGGTGCCGCAGCGAGTACGGCACGGGGGCGGTGCGGGTGTGGCCGACCACGCACGCGTACAGCGCCGGCGTGCGGATGCCGGCGGCGGTGGCCGTCGGCGGTCACCAGCGCACCCCCAGCGCGGCGGCGGCCAACACCCCGGACCGGCAGCCGTCCTCGTGGAACCCCCAGCCGTGGTAGGCGCCGGCGTAGGCGGTCACGGCGGTGTTCAGCAGCGGCAGGTCCTGCTGCGCGGCCACCGACTCCGGGGTGTAGACGGGGTGTTCGTACACCATGCGCGCCAGGACGCGGTCCGCGTCGACGCGGTCGGTGGCGTTGAGGGTGACCAGGAAGTCCCGGTGCGCCGCGAGCCGTTGCAGCCGGTTCATGTCGTAGCTGACCTGGACGGTGTCCACCGAGGCGCGGCAGGACGGCAGCAGGTAGTTCCACGAGGCGCGCGCCCCGCGGGCCCGGGGCAGCACACCGGGGTCGCTGTGCAGCACGGTGACGTTGCGCGCGTAAGAGAACGCCCCCAGCACCCGGCTTTCGTCCCCGGTCGGCTCGGCCAGCAGTCGCAGGGCCTGGTCCGGATGGACGGCGATCACCACCGCGTCGACGGCCCGTTCGGTGCCGTCCACCGCCACCACCCGCGCGCCCCGCCCGGACCGGTGCACCGCCCGGACCGGCGTGCCGGTGTGCACGCGGTGGAGCTGTTTGGCGATCCGGTCGACGTACTGCGCGGAGCCGCCGCTGACCGTCCTCCACTGCGGCGAGCCACCGACCGACAGCATCCCGTGGTGGTCGAGGAACCGGAAGAGATAGCCGGCCGGGTACTGCATGGCCGTCTGGGGCGCGCACGACCACACGGCGGAGACCAGCGGGATGGCGAAGTGCGCGACGAAGTACCGCGAGAAGCCGCCCTCGGCCAGGAACGCGCCCAGGGTCCGCACATCGTCACCGCGGTCGCCGGCCAACGTGGCGCGCGCCGCCCGGTGGAAGGCCCGCACCTCGGTGAGCATCCGCAGGTAGCGGCCGCGCAGGACGTTGGCCGGGCGGGCGAACAGCCCGACCGGGCCGCGCGCCCCGGCGTACTCCAGCCCGCACCCCTCGCACCGTACCGACATGCTCATCTCCGCGTCCTGGGTGGTCACCCCCAGTTCGTCGAACAGGCGCAGTAGCAGCGGATAGGTGCGTGCGTTGTGCACGATGAAGCCGCTGTCGACGCGGACCGGCCGACCGTCGACGTCGGCCGCGTCGTGGGTGTGCGCGTGCCCGCCGAGGCGGTCGTCCGCCTCGTACAGCGTCACCTCGCAGCCGCCCCGTTGCAGCACGTGGGCGGCGGTCAGCCCCGCCACGCCACTGCCCACCACAGCGATTTCCCGGTGATTCACCCGTGCCCCTTCCTCGTCGGCCGTCGCGAACGCGAAGCCGCCCTCACCAGGCATTCGGAGCAGTCGGATCTACGGATTGGCGCGAGGACGGAGGAACTCGGAAACCGGCCCGGGCGGTGGCCGCGGGCCGGCGCGGCGGGGCCGCTCGCAGTGGAGCGGCCCCCCCCCGCGGGCGGGCCGGCGGGCTAGACGCCGAGCACGCCCAGCGGGGCGCTCGTCGGCCGGGTGGAGCCGCCCTGCGGTTCGGTGGTCACCCCGACGCCGTCCGCGCCGCCCATGCCGCCGGTCAGCAGCAGCGCACCCGAGGCACGGCCGGTCTGGACGAGT